>JAISOG010000002.1 GCA_031275795.1 Candidatus Endomicrobiellum incisitermitis | reverse complement strand
AAGCACACCAAGTAGAGTCTAGAGTGCTTATAGGAGCAGATGATAAGAAGGTAAATATAAAGACATTATTATTTCAGACAGGATATTTAACAGTAAAGAAAGAAGAGATAGTAGATGATAAATCAAGATATACGATAGACTTTCCAAATTATGAAGTCAGAAGTGCATTTTTAGAAGATTTGATAGGGGTATATGCGAATAAAGATTTAGAAGAAGTGCAAGAGATAAATAAGGAAATAGGGAAGGCGCTAAAGGAAGGAGAAGCAAAGAAATTGCAAGAAAGTTTAGTAGAGTTATATGCAAACATACCATATGATTTACATATAGGCAAAGAGAAATATTATCATTCATTGTTTTTAGTGACAATGACTCTGATAGGATATGAAGTAGAAGGAGAAGTACATACAGATAAAGGAAGGATAGATGTGGTGTTAAAGAAAGAAAACAGTATTGTGATAGTAGAGACAAAGTATAGCAAAGATAATAAGCTTGAAGAGATGTTAAAAGAAGCGATGGAACAAATAAGAGAAAATAAGTATTATGAGAAGTATATAAGCAGTAATCCAACACTATTAGCAATAGCCTTTAGTGAAAACAAAGATATTGGTTGTAGGTTTGAGAATACTTAGTAGAGAGGCATTTGTATAGTATGTATAGAAAAAGTGTAATAAAAATTTTTTGTTTATTATTAATTAGTAGTTTTGTTTACGCAGGGCAGGGTCAATCATCTTGGTTTTTAATACCAAGGTAAGAGAAAAGTGTGATGTGTTTGGATATAAAATAAAGATTATTAGTTCAAATGTAGGATTTGAGGATTTGTGGTGGGAATGCTGATGGAAACTGAAACTCTGCACCATCAGCAGTATCAGAAGCGCGTTTTAATGTGGTAGAAATTGATAATTCAACTCTAGGATGGTGCATTTGGGCTGGGAGTGTGGAAAACATATCAATTGGTAAGAGAGTAACACTTGATAATGTGACTGTTGGAAAAGAATTTATTTCGGGAGACAAAGGTGCTGTTTATGGAGGCAAAGTTTATGGACATAGATTTTTAGGAGAATTCCAAGTAAGTAGCGTATATAGGTTTGGATATGAGTAGGAGTTTTTAGGGAAATCGAAAGCTAAGGTAGAAATAGTAGAGTTAAAAGAAATAGATTTAAAAGGTGGAAGTGGGTTAGGAGAAATAGGAGTAAGCAGTATAATGGGAGACATAAATATAGATTTATAAATTTAAGTGGTAGAGGGTATATTGGAGATAGAGAAGGGCTAGAAGGCATGTTGAAAGTAGGATATACTATATTAAAGTAAGTTAAAAGTTATTAAAAGTAAAAAAAATCAAAAAAAGTAGTATAATATAAACATAACCCTACTGTTTTGAAAGTTTTAGCTTGAATTAATACTATGGAAAGGTTGCCTGAAATGAAAAAAGTTTATCTTGCATTTTTATGGCATCAACATCAACCAGTTTATAAAAATCCTAACACAGGGATTTATGAGCTTCCATGGGTTAGACTACATGCAACAAAAGATTATTATGATATGGTTGCAATATTAGATAATTATCCAAAAATTAAATCTAATATAAATTTAGTCCCATCGTTACTTGTTCAACTTGAAGAATATGCTTCTGGAAAAGCAAAAGATAAGTTTTTAGAAATAACTTTGAAAGATGCAAATAGTTTAACACAAGAAGACAAAATTTTTATTCTAAGCAACTTTTTTATGGCTAATTGGGATAGGATGATTGCTCCTTATGATAGATATAACGAGCTTTTACAAAAGAAAGGCAGAAAAACTTTTACAGATGAAGAGATCAAAAACATTTGTAAGACGTTTAATGTGGAAGATTTTAGAGATTTGCAGGTTTGGTTTAACTTATCTTGGACAGACCCATCTTGGCGTAAAAATGACGAATTTATAGCGTACTTGTATAGGAAAGGCAGGAATTTTACAGAAGACGATAAAAATAAACTTATACAAAAACATATAGAAATTTGTGGCATGGTTGTAAAAAAGCATAAAGAGCTGCAAGACAGAGGACAAATTGATGTTTCTGTAACGCCATTTTATCATCCAATACTTCCTCTTTTGTGCGATACAAGTTCTGCTCTTGAAGCAACGCCGGAAATTAACCTTCCTTCTAAAAGATTTTCTTATCCTGAAGATGCTTCATGGCATATAAACAGTGCAGTATCATATTATGAAAATGTTTTTGAAAGAAAACCTTTAGGTATGTGGCCCTCAGAAGGGTCTGTATCTAATACTGCAGTTGAACTAATTAGTGATGCAGGATTAAAATGGATAGCTACAGATGAAGCAGTTTTATTTAACAGTGCAAAGCATCTTAATGGAGATAGAAGACATTTGTTTAAACCTTTTAAATTAAATATTAATGGTAAAAATTTAGATATTATATTTAGGGATCATGGTTTGTCTGATTCTATAGGTTTTGTTTACTCAAAATGGAATCCGCAAGATGCAGCTAATGATTTTATAAACAAAGTAAAAAGTATAGGGGAGTATGCTTCTAGTGTTTGTGAAGCTCCTCTTGTTTCTGTGATTTTAGATGGAGACAATTGCTGGGAATATTATTTAAATGATGGATGGGATTTTTTGCAAGCCCTGTACGAAAAATTAAGTGCAGAGCCTGACATAGAAACTGTAAGGATAAGCCAGTACCTTGAAAAATTTCCTCCGACTGACACGATAACAAATTTAACTGCAGGGTCGTGGATTAATGGAAACTTTGGTGTTTGGATAGGACATTCAGAAGATAATCTTTCTTGGGAATATTTAGCTACCACAAGGGATTTTATTAAAGATTATTTTAATAAGCATCCAGACCTCAAAGGGACAGATACAGAAAAAGAAGTTTTAAATAATTTGTATATTCTACAAGGTTCAGATTGGAACTGGTGGTATGGTGATGACCATTCTTCTAGTACTGATGGCAATTTTGATTATATATATAGAGAGCATTTTATAAAAATATACAAAATTTTAGGGCAAGAAGTACCAGCTGTTTTTTATAAATCTATAAAAAGTGCTCAACACAGACAAGATAAAATTATAAAGCCACAAGGTTTTATATATCCAAAAACTAATGGCAATACTACAGATCTTTTTGAATGGAAAAATTCAGGTTACTATGAAGTTGGCCACTCTGGTGGCTCTATGCATCAGATATCTACAGTGCTAAAATCTTTTAATTTTGGATTTGATATTAAAAATTTTTATTTGAAATTGGATTTAAATGAACAAATAAAATCGTTGGATGAATACTCCTTTAATTTAGTGTTTATTAAGCCCATAGAAATAAAAGTTGTTTTAAATTTTAATAAGAGTAAGCAGCTAAAATCAATTTCGATTGTTTATAATGGTCAGGAAAATATTCCACAGTCAGCAAAATCTGTTTTTGGTACTAGCATAGAACTTTCTATACCATTTGAAAATTTGACATTTCCTTCTAAATATGATTATATAGAATTTGTAATTACTGTTGATGAAAAATCTTATGAAATTGAAAGATGGCCACAATCTTCTATAATAATACCTCGCCCTGATGAAAATTTCAACTTTTTAAATTGGTCATTATAAAAAATATATAGATAAATAATGTTTTAATTAAAGAAATTGATCTAAATGGGAAATATATTGCTTTTGGAGGGGGAATGAAATGTATTTCAATAATAGATTAGTTTCTATCAAAGATCGTAATGGTTTTATTTGTTATAAATCCATGTATTGCTGTTTTAGACGTTCTTGAAATTGATGGCTTGTTGTGAATAAAAATGTAAAATCAATAAAGTTTGTTAATGATTTGTCTAAAAAGTTGTTTGATTTGAAAGAGCACGCTTTATTTGGAATAAGTCCATTTAATAGTTATTATACAGAAGATAATTTAAAAAAACTTTTTTCTTGGGGACTTAGCAATTTTAAGGAAATAAGTGTATGTATTCCAGACGGAGCATCAACATATACGCTTCAAGCTCTTGGTTATCCTAAAGATAAAGCAGATAGGAAAACTAAAAGGCATGACAACAATTTAAGAAATAAGGCTATTAAAGCTCTTGTCGCAAACAATCTTTCTGAATATGAAGCTAAAAGTAAAATGCTCTTTTTTAGTGATCTTGCGCAAAACAATAAAAAATATATGGAATTTTGCAAGCTATATGAGCAAATGTACGAAAATGATAAAAATTTTAGAGAAGGCTGTTTGTTGACTTCAAAATATGTTTTATCAACTAAAGATAATTCTGCTTGTGTAGATGAAACAGTACTAAATCTTGCTATTAAATACTTTCTTGCAGAACTTCCTTTATATTTAAATACAACTGACATTCTAAATGTTAATTCATCGTTATTTGTATATAAAGATTTACCAACAGATTTTGTAAATAAGATATATAATAATGGACCATTTTCTTCATTACTCTCTTTAAAACAGGGATATTTAGCAATACAAATTGATTAAAAAAGAGGAACTGTGGACAAAAAAATACAACCGATGATTATTGATAATATTTTACAAAGTATTCCAGGATGTATTTACTGGAAAGATATAAATGGAGTCTACCTTGGGTGCAATCAAATGGAGGCTGAACTGTTAGGGTTAAATTTTCCAAAAGAGGTAGTGGGTAAGACAGATTATGATTTATTGCTAAAATATGCTGCTGAAGTAATAGAGAAAACAGACAAAAGAATCATGAAAACTGAGATATCTGAAGAAATGATTGAAACAGGAACTTTTTTTGATGGTAGAACTGTCACATTATTAACAAGAAAATCTCCACTTTACGATGACAAGAATAATGTAATTGGAATTATAGGAGTTTCTGTTGATATAACAAAGCTTAGAAAAAAAGAAGAATTAGAAAATATGTTAAAAACATATTCATATATTAACAATATTTTACAACACCTACCAGGATGTGTTTACTGGAAAGATGTAAATGGAGTCTACCTTGGGTGCAATCAAATGGAAGCTGAAATAGTAGGATTAAAATCTTGTGAAGAAATAGTAGGAAAAACAGATTATGATTTTTCGTGGAAATGTATTGCTGAAGTTTTAAGAGAAACAGACCAAAGGATTATGAAAACAAAAACCCCTGAGGAATTAATAGAAACCCCTATTATAAGTGATGGTAGGACTTTAATTATGTTGACAAGAAAATCTCCACTTTACGATGACAAAAACAATGTAATTGGAATTATAGGAGTTTCTGTTGATATAACAAAGCTTAGAAAAAAAGAAGAATTAGAGAATAAATTAAAAACATATTCTTATATTAACAATATTTTACAACACGTGCCAGGCTGTATTTACTGGAAAGATGTAAATGGAGCCTACCTCGGGTGCAATCAAATGGAGGCCGAGATATTAGGATTAAAATCTTGTGAAGAAATAATAGGAAAAACAGATTATGACTTATCATGGAAACATGTTGCAGATGTGTTAAGAAACACAGATAAAAGAATTATGAAAAGTAGGATTAGTGAGGAATTAATAGAATCTGGCACGATTGCTGATGGTAGGACTTTAATTATGTTAACAAAAAAATCTCCACTTTACGATGACAAGAATAACGTTATTGGGATTCTAGGAGTCTCAATAGACATAACAGATCGTAAAAAAGCAGAGGAATTAGAGAATGAATTAAAATTACAAGAGAGTCTTTATTCTCTTTCAAAACGAGTAGCACATGATATAGTTTCTCCACTGTCATCTTTAAAAATAGTACAGTTTATGAGTGCTGGTAAACTATCTAAAGAGGAAAAAAATATTTTGGATTTATCTATTAAAAGTATAGAAACTATGTGTAAAACTTTAATGGATAAGTATAGATACATAAAATCTAAAAAAGATAAAGCAGTGGATCCTCCTGTATTAAAAGATAAAGAAGAATATATATCATTGGGTATAAGTTTAGAAAGTATAATGGAAGTTAAAAAGTATGAATATAAAACACATCATAAGATCAAAATTAATTATTATCCAGATAAAACAAATGATATATGTATAAATGGCGATGAATCTATGTTTTCTAGGATGATGTCAAATATAATAAATAATGCTGTAGAAGCGTTAGAAAATAAAGATGAAGGTACAATAGATGTTGGATATATTGTAAAGCAAGACAAAGTAGAAATTTATGTAAAAGATAATGGTAAAGGAATGCCAAAAGAAATGGTAGAAAAAATAATAAACTGTCAAGAAGTTGCAACGACAAAAAAAACTGGACATGGTTTAGGGCTTGAGCAAATTATGCAAACTTTGCAAAATATGAATGCACAAATATTGATTAATAGTCAAGAAAATGTAGGGACTGAAATAAAGATGGTATTTAATATTGTAACCAAAAAAGATGTGTAATTAATATTTAAATCTTATAGCATCTGGAAAAAAGCAAATGCAAGAATATGTTATATGGTTTATAGAGGCAGTTTTTGGATTGGCAATGTTTATCAATGCTATACTATTTTTACCGCAAGCTATTAAGTTATATAAAACAAAAAATACTAAAACTTTATCGCTTATAACGTTTTTTGGTTTTGATATAATCCAGGTGACTAGTATTTTACATGGATATATACGCAATGACAAAATTCTTATGTTCGGAATGCTTTTAAGCCTGATTTTTTGTGGAAGCGTTACTTTTTTACTTATTTATTATAAGATAAAATATAAAACTACATAGATTTGACTGACCTCTACCATCACACTCTCGATTGCTACCTTAGTGGATCACTCTTGTTGTAACGTAGATAAGATTCTAAATGCCTTATAAGACACAAACTGGCTTAAATGGTTTTAGAGTAAAGATAGGAATCAGTTTTTATTTCTTTCAAATCTTTTCGATAAAAATAACCCTAACTCAAACAATAGATAGGTGGGTAAAGCAAGCAAAATTTGACTTAACACGTCCGGAGGAGTTAAGATTGCAGATAATAGTAATATGATTACAATAATGTAAGGTCTTTTAGAAGATAAAAAAGAGTATTGTACTATGTTAAACTTAACACAAACCATAACTATAATTGGAAATTGAAACATAATCCCAAAAGCAACTATAAGCCAACTAGCAAGCCCTAAAAAACTGCTAAGCCCTATTAATGGTCTAACCGTATGACTTGAAAAACTATTTGAAAAACTCATTAATAGCGGAAGTATAAATAATATGCAAAAAGTTGATCCTAAAACAAAAAGAAAAGATGCAAATATTACCCACAATTTTAATGCTTTGCGTTCATTTTTATGTAGTGCTGGAAGCAAAAATTTCCATATTTGTAAAATACAGTAAGGGAAGCTGGCAGCTAAAGCTACAGCAAATGCCATTTTAAGTTGTATTACAAAAACTTCCATGGGCGAAAAGTAATTTAAAAAGCCTATTTCTTTTGGACAACTCCATTTAATAAGAAAATCTATTATGTGTGGAGTTATAAAAAATGATGGTATGTATAGTAAAAAAATCGCTCCAAGACATTTAATAATGGTCTTACGAAGTTCTTGAAAATGAAACAAAAAAGACTGCGATTTGCTCATTTGTTTTTAGTAAGTTTTTTAGGTTTCGTATTATTTTCAATTTTTACGTTATCTTCTACAGCTTCTAATAGTTCTTTTGATTCTTTTTTTATGTCTTCTTTAGCTTTTTTAAATTCATGAGCAGCTCTGCCAAGAGCTTTTGCAATTTCTGGAATGCGTTTTGCACCAAAAAGCAACAAAATTACTATCAAGATAACTAAAATTTCAGTAAATCCTATAGACATTTTTATCTCCTTTCAAAAAGACCACTTATTTGAATTTTCTAAACTTTGATTACTTTCTATATCATTTTGCTTATTTTTACTTAATTTTACTGGATTTTCTGCTTTTAATTGTAAATTAATAGAGTTTACAAAAATAGCAGTTTTTGGCCTTACAGGGCATGCATTATGGCATGCTCCACACCCTATGCAAAGGTCATGATTTATAAAGTATGGAACTCGAACATCTGTTGTTTCTGCAAGTTTCATTTGCAATGCACCTGTAGGGCATTGTTCCGCACACGCTCCACATTCTGTGTTATGTGTAACTGTTACACAACGAGAAATTGTAAGCTCGGCAATTCCTATACGGCAAAGCTTTTTTTGTTCAAGCGTCATTTTTTCAATTGCGCCTGTAGGACACACTTTTGAACAGTTATTACAATTGTACTCACAAAATCCTTTAGAAAAGTCTAAGTGAACACCGCTAGAATTGTCTCCAAAAGACAAAACATTGCCTTGACAGTTTGTTACACACAAAAGGCATTGCGTACATTTAGACTCAAAGCGTTGATAAGAACCTGCGCCTGGGGGCAGTATAACATTTTGTTTTTTTGAATTTGTTTTTGATTTGGTTTTTAATGTTAAACCTGTACCAAAACTTATCAACGAACAAGCAACCAGTGTGATAAAATCTCTTTTAGATAAATCTGTTTTTAGTGGTGCAGTGTCTTTTTTGTTGTGAGAATAATTTATTGCTTTTACTGGACATATTGATTTACAGTTCATACAACGTATGCAAGTTTCGTTGTTTAATGATTTGTTGTTTTTTATGTCTATAGCTCCGCAAGGACAACTTTTTTGGCAGTTGCCACAGGCAATACAAGTGGTTTTGTCTATTGTTAATTTAAAAAATCCGTTTTTCGAACATAAGCCAAGTAATGTTCCTGCTGGGCAAATCGCATTACAAAACAATCTTTTTTTTGATACTACTAAAATAATTAAAATTATTAAAGGCAAAGTGCCTAAAAGAGTAAACTTAACATCAACAACATGGTAATTTATGTACTTTGAGGGAACAATTAAGTTGTGCGTAAAAACAAGTATATGGTTAAATATGGTTGCGTTAATACGACCAAAAATTGAGTATGGATCTATCAAAAGAAACGCGTAAGCGAATCCTGCTATAAGTAACGAAAACGAAATTGTTGCAATAATGTAACGTGCCATTTTAAAATTGTATATTTGTAAACTTTTTTTAAAAGGACTAAAAAAGTTTATAATGTCTTGCAAAATACCAAGAGGACAAACAATAGAGCAATAAAACCGACCGAATATAAAAGTAAACGATAAAAGAATAAGAATAATAAATAATGTAAATAAAGAAAATGTAGTAAAAAATTTTAGTATCTCAGGTATTAATTGTAAGGAAATTAAAAAGTGTAAAATATTGTTTTCTACAATAAAACAAGTAGATATTACAATAAAAGAGAATGTGGCTAGTATTATTTGCAATTGTTTAGGTAACAAATTTTTTTTCATAATTATGCCAAAATACGAGCTATGTTTAGTTTAGATAAATCAGAAGTTCCAAATCCTAAGTTTTGCGCAATATTTATGTAAGGTACATCGTTTAAGTTGTAACCTATAACGCCAAGCGCAGCAGTATCTGCTGCTACAATGTCTGGAGAGATTATTAAATATTTCTTTAAAGTAGTATCGTTAACACTCACTCCTCGTGGGCCGTTTGCAAGCATTACACGATAGGCATCTATAACATTTAATGTTGGTTTTTTGTAAAGCAAAACTTCTGCTATTGATTGGTTTAAATCATTTCTATGAAATATACGCCTATCCCACACTATGCCCATAAGATTTTTAATTGCACACGACATTTTTGCTCCACCGTGATTTTTTAATATGGGAACATTTATAAACACGTCAGCAGTAAGTAAAGGTTTAAATAAAGCACATTCTCTGAGCTTTTTTGCTTGAGGTCGTTGAAGTGTTTCGTAAAGATTTTTGTCGTTTGCACGAAGTATCTTACCACCAGCTTCTTGAACAGCTTGTTGTATGCCGCTATTTTTATAAGAAGATTTCCATTCGTTAAGAGTGTGATCAAAAACTAACACTTCTGATGCACCAGCTGATTTTGCTTGATGGACAATTTCACCTATAAGTTCAGGATTTGTATTTGCTCCGTGTTCTGGGCCAGAGTCAAAAGAAATGTTAGGCTTTATAACAACTTTCTGTCCTGGTTTAATGAAAGTTTGTATTCCGCCAAAAGCATCTATACCCTTTCTAAACATTTCAACAGGAGTACCGTTTCTAACACCAACAAGATCAGGAGAAGAAATACTTTTTGAATTTTGAGCAAAAATAGTTTTGGGAAGTTTTGTTGCAATTGCTGTTACTGCTGCAACTTTTACTATAGACTTTAAGAAGTTCCTTCTGTTCATACTCTTCCTCCCTAAGTAAAAAACAGACATTGTGAACTATTTGCTGTATTATTATAAAAAATTAAAAAGTATTACAAAAGAAGCAATTTTTCCTCACCTGTAATTTGGTTAGTCTAGTTTAGAATCTTATCTACGTTACTAGAGCAATCGCAACAAACATTTAATCAAATTAGCAAACTCGCAAAATGAAAAGACAAAAAAGACTTATATGTATTTTGCTTCAGACAGTGGGGCCTCTCTAAAAACCTTAGCGCATATCCTTACTACTGCTGCGTTAAAAAACTTGTGTTTATGACACGATAAACCCTGTGTTTTTTGCCTTGCATTG
>JAISOG010000032.1 GCA_031275795.1 Candidatus Endomicrobiellum incisitermitis | reverse complement strand
TCCTTTGACACTGAATCTGTCCAGAAACTTAAAATCGGTGCTAAGTTACAAATTAATGATAATGGCATAGTTAATGCTTACTTTGGCACTGGCTTTGAATATGAACCTTATAATAAAATCAAAGCTACTATACATCAAATACCTGTTGATACTCCTGTGCTTGGTGGTGGACGCGGGATCATTGAAGCTGGCTTTAATTCTTCTTACAAAAACCTTTCCATTGACCTTTCCTCCAAGTACTCTGATGGAAACGCTGGTAACTCCATAAGCGGGCTTCTTAAGTTCTCTTATAAAATAGGCCCTTAATGAGGATAAGTACAAAGAGCATGAGTTAAAAAAAGTAGTTTATTATGGGTTTGAGGAATTTGAATTGAGTCAAGATGCAAAAAACACACTAAATGAGAATGTGCAGTATCTGATAAATAATCCAGATTTAAAGGTGGTATTGGAAGGACATGCAGATGAGAGAGGAACAGGGAAATATAATATGGATTTGGGGAGAAAAAGAGCTCAGAAGGTAGTAGGATGAAAATTGTATGGTGCTTACAATTTAACAATATAATTCTTAAACCTGCAAACGTGCTAATAGCTATTGATATGACTCTGTATGGCCATGATAAATTTTTGAGCGCGCCCAAGAGGAGTTGAACCCCTAACCTTTTGATTCGTAGTCAAACGCTCTATCCAATTGAGCTATGGGCGCACAAAACGCTGCCAACGGGATTTGAACCCGTGATCTCCGCCTTGAGAGGGCGATGTCCTAAACCGCTAGACGATGGCAGCAAAACAAATTTATTTTTAGAATTTTATAATAAAAGCGCACACTTTAAATTATACCATCTAAAAACTAACAGTACCTCATACAGACAGCAAGTCCACCTAATGCTGTCTCTTTAAATTTAGAGTTCATATCTGTACCTATTTCTCCCACAGCGTTATTATTTTATCAGTCATTATCTTGCTCTTTTATATCATTTTTCCAACAACATACCCAACCATTGTTAGTATGCCCATAATAAAAACAAAAGCAGCTAATTTTGAACGATATACGCGTAACCTTGGAACTTTTTTCATCATTATTATAGGCATTAAATACGCATACATTGCAATTATAGGAGCTGACAATGCACTTATAATAGTTAAAATTGACGGATTATATACCGCTAAAATCCAAAGAAAAATAAAAAGTAGTGAAGTGCTTATAAGTTTTATTTGAATTGTAGTTGAGTTGATTTTTCCCTTATAACCAGGTTTAATTAAAGTTACGATTCTTATTATAAGCCCACTTAAGCCTTCTCTTGTTCCTGTAAAGTGGCCAAAGTAAGAACTTGCTATTGCAAGAAAGGCTACTATAGGAAAAATGTACACAAAATATTTTTCTAAAGGGATTTCTGTTACTATAGCTATTGCAGACAGAGCATCTAAATTTTGTGTTTTAGCTACCGTCAAAACATCTGGACTAATGGAGAAAAACATAGAAAACACAAAAAACAAAACAAAGAACAATAAAAGAATAGAGTTCCATTTAACAACATTATCGGATCTTTTAATAGCTTCTTGGCTGTTACAATATTTTTTTCTATAAAAAGCGCCCAAAACAGAACATACAGGGGAAAAGTTCATAGAGAATATTAAAACAGGTAACAATAAAAAAGTATTTTTTATAAAATCTTTTAAAATAAACTGCGAATGAAAAGCAGATATATTCCATTGAGGAATCATATATAAAGATACCCCAAACAACAATATAATTAACGGAAAAGTAATTATAGATGTGATAGTTATCATCACTCTTTCATTGCATAAAAGAACACTTGTCATAATAAACAAAATAATAAATGTCAATAATGGTCTAGGAATTACACTAAGTTGCAACTGATTTACTAAAAATGTATCAATAAGATTTGTTAATCCTGTTGCATAACCAACACAGATTGTTATAATTGACAAAAAGTACAAAACTGAAACCACAAAACCAGCAGTAGAACCTAAATCATGTTCAATTGCACCAACAATGTCAGTTTCTTTTTGGCAAGAAGCTACAATTCTAGTTATACCTCTATGAGAAATATATGTTATTGGGAAAATAATTGCTGTTAAAAAAATTATTGGCCAAACACCACAAAATCCCGCTTGAATCGGCAAAAACAGAATTCCTGCTCCTACTGCTGTACCAAAGCACGTTAAAACCCAGCCCCTATCAATATTATTCACTACAACCTCCAAGTCTTGTTTTCACTTTAAAATTCTTTATACTGAAGCGATTAGTTATCCCAATAGGACGTATTATACAAAAATTTTTGCTTTAAATACTCTTGGTAAACTTAAATAGTCTTTTATTATCTCTATTTCTTTAAAATTGTTATCTATAAACATTTGTTTTATCTGGGCTACCTTATTTGGGTTTAATTCCAAAACCACATAACCTGTATTGTTTAAAAACTTTTTAGCATTTTCTGCAATCTCCCTATAGAAAAACAAAGCATCATCTTTTGCTATTAAAGCAAGTTTTGGTTCATACATTAAATCTTTTTCTAAAGTAAGATATTCTTTCTGAGTGACATAGGGAGGATTAGAAACAATGACATCAAACTTATTTTGTTGTAAATTTGCAAAAATATCGCTTTCAATAAACTTTATACTTTTTACACCATTAATTTTTGCATTTTCTTTGGCAAGCTTTAAAGCAGATTTATTAATGTCTGTTGCTATAATAGTTTTAAATGTCCCCATTTTTGCAAGACTTATAGCTATACAGCCAGACCCTGTACATAAATCTAAAATTTTTAGATTAGTTTCTTTTTTTGCTAAATTTAACACTGTTTCTACTAAGAATTCTGTTTCTGGTCTAGGTATTAAAACATTTTTATCAACTTTAAACTCAAACTCCATAAAACCAGCATGACCTATTATATAAGCCACAGGTTCTCTTTTAGCACGTCTTAAAATATATTTTTCAAATTGGCAAAGTTGGTTAAAAGATAAAATCTGATTATATACGAATGGGAACCTAGACCGTTTTATTTGTAGCAAAAAACTTAAAAGAACCTCTGCATCAGACTTGTAATCTGGAAGTTCTTTAAACTTTAAAAATTTTTTGGCTGTCTCTAAAACTGAAAATACGTCATACTTATTAAACATCAAATATTATTAACCTTCAACTTTTCTTCAATGTCAGCCTCTATTAACTTATTTACGAGTTCTGATAAAGCCCCATCCATAACTTCTGTAATATTGTAAACACTATAACCTATCCTGTGGTCTGTTATTCTATTTTGAGGGAAATTATATGTTCTTATTTTTTCAGACCTATCTCCAGAACCCACTTGTTGTTTTCTTTGGCTTGAAAGCTGTTTTTCTTGTTCTAGAACTCTTTGCTCATATAGTTTTGCTCTTAAAATTTTAAAAGCTTTTGCTCTATTTTTTATTTGGCTTCTTTCATCTTGACAAGCAACCACAAGACCACTAGGTACATGTGTAATTCTTATTGCAGAGTCTGTTTTATTTACATGTTGCCCACCTGCCCCTGAAGCTCTATATGTGTCAATTCTTAAATCTTCCATTTTTATTTCGACATCAACTTCCTGCGTTTGTGGCAAAACCGCAACAGTAACTGCAGAGGTATGCACTCTACCAGATGCTTCTGTTGCAGGTACTCTCTGTACTCTGTGAGCACCTCTTTCAAATTTTAAATAACGCCAAACATCAGTACCACTTAACTCAAATATAATTTCTTTAAAACCACCTAACCCTGTTGAATTTGAATCTAAAACTTCATACCGCCAACCATTTCTATCAGCAAATCTCGTATACATTCTATACAAGTCGCCGACAAATAAGGCTGCCTCATTTCCACCTGTACCAGCACGTATTTCTACAATAATATCTTTACCCTCATTAGGATCTGGAGGAATAAGCAAAACTTTTATTTCTGTTTGCATTTTTTCTTTCTGCTCAATAAGATCGTTATACTCTGATATTGCCATCTCTCTTATTTCTACATCCTCAGATTTTTTTAGCTCTGCTACACCTTCTATATCATTTAAAAGTTTTGAGTATTGGGCATACTTTTCTGCTAATGGTTTTAAATAAGAATGTTGTTTGGTAAGCTCTTTATATTTTTCTTTACCTAAAACAATAGAAGAGTTACCAAGACTGTTTTGAATCGATTCAAACTGTTTTTTAAATAACTTCAATTTTTCTAAAAGCATTAAAGTTCCTCATTAAAACTACAATTCTGCTAAAAATTTCTAGATAAAGCACAATTCTGTAATGTTAAAAATATTAATATAAAAAATATGGAAGGATCCCAATAACTAGAGATTCTTCCATATATAATGCTTTTATTTAACTATTTTATTTTAGACTCTTTTTCTTTCTTTGTTGCTGTTTTTACTTTTTTTGGAGAAGTTGTTAAGACCTTCCCTGTTGTTTTTCTTGGAGATATTACCTTTTTAGCTTTCTTTATTACAACTGTTTTGCCTTCTGTTTTAGCAAAACGTTTTTGGAATTTTTCTACACGACCAGCAGTGTCTATAAGTTTCTGCTTACCTGTAAAAAATGGGTGACAGTTAGAGCAAATCTCTAACTTTATAACTGGTTTTGTTGAGCGAGTCTTAAACGTATAACCACACGCACAAGAAACTGTGCAGTCTTCATATTTTGGATGTATTGCTTCTTTCATTTTATAACTTCTCCTTTTATCTTGTTCAACTAATTTAGTATGCATTATGCCACATTTTTGATTTTTAGTCAAATATCTTAATTGACTTTAAATAATTGTTTTTATATGATTCTTAGCAACGTGAATTCTGACGAATTCACGTATTTTTATGTATTTTAAGGTATTATTCTCTTATGTGAATTTTATCTCAAAATGACAAATGCATAATAAAAAGGAGTATTCTGTGACTAAAACAGGAATAATATGTACAATGGGACCTTCTATACGTTCTCCTGAAATACTAAAAACATTAGCAGAAAACGGGATGACTATAGTGAGACTTAATTTTTCTCATGGAAATTTACAAGAACACGAACAAGATATTGAAATGATTAGAAAAGTCAACAAAGATATTAAAAATATCAAAATTCTTGCAGATCTTGAAGGACATAGGATAAGAATAGGAAAAATTGAAAATGAACAAGTAGAACTAAAGAAAGGACAGAAATTAACTCTGACAAGAAAAAATATAGTAGGTGACAACAAAATAGTTCATATAGATTATCCCAACTCTTTTACAGTTATTAAAGAAGGTCTTACAATCTTTATTGAAGATGGAAACCTAACTTTAAAAGTGTTATCTTCAACAGAAGATGAAGTAGTTGCTCAAGTACAAATGGATTACCTCTTAAAAACATCTAAAGGTGTTAATATACCTTATGCAAAGCTTGAGTTTGAGTTACTAGAAGAAAAAGACAAAAAATGGTTTATGTTTGCCTTAGAAAAAGATTTAGATTTTGTGGCAAACTCTTTTGTTAGAGATGCGCAAGATATGCAACCTTTAGTAGACATACTAAAAGAAAAAAATAACACAAAGTGTAAGCTTGTAGCAAAAATCGAAGATATGTATGGAATAGAAAATCTTGAAAAAATCATGACTGTTACAAGCGGCATAATGGTAGCAAGAGGCGATATGGGCGTGTCCATACCTATATACGAAGTACCTATAATGCAAAAACGTATAATTAAAAAATGTAAAAAACATAATAATTTTGTGATTACTGCAACACAAATGCTTGACAGTATGATAGAAAATCCTGTTCCAACACGAGCAGAAGTATGCGATATTGCAAATGCTGTTATCGATGGGACAGACTATACAATGCTTTCAGCAGAAACCTCTGTGGGGAAGTTTCCACAAAAAGCTGTTGAAATGATGTTTAATGTTATAAAATTTACTGAAGAAAATTTAAATACATTATAATAAAGTTTTTTTAAAAACTTGAGAGTTTAAATATATACGCTTTAAAATTTGCAGATATTTGAACATTACACTAAAAAACCTGTACCGTTTATAATAATATGAATTTTAATATGATTTTAAATTGAATACAAGTTTATTTAAATGTTTACACCTAAAATAGTTTATAGAAACATTGCGTAAAGTTTAAAATGAAAAAATTAAAAATACCTGTTGTTATATCTATTAGTTTCTTACTAATATTTATTCAACCTGCAGGTTTTTTTACTCTAAAAGCTATAGCCAGTTTTCTTATGCTGGTCTTATTATTTTAAAGGACACAATTTTAAATTACAAAAAATAATCTTCGGAGGAAAGATGGAAATTGCCTACTCTCTTATAGCAGCTAGTGCTGCAATGCTCGGATCTATTATACTTATTACATTTCACAAATGGTCTGAAAAAAATTCTTTACTTATAATTAATTTTGCTGCCGGTGTTATGCTTACACTTGCATTTTCTCACTTGATACCTGAAGGATTAGAATTAAACTCAAAAACTATGATATATACCTTATTAGGGTTCTCTATTATGTTCTTTTTGCAGTTTGTAGTTTTGTTTCATCCTTGTCATGACCATGAATGTTCAAACAGTAAACATACTCATGTTGCTTCAATAACAGGTCTTTCGTTGCATTCTATATTAGACGGCCTTATGATTGCAATAGGGTTTGAAGCAAACTCAAATCTTGGAATTTTAACAACATTGGCAATACTTTTACACAAACTTCCAGATGGTATAACAATTTCAGGTATTTTGTTGCACAGCGGAGCATCTAAAAAGAAAATTTTTAATATTTCCTTGCTTGCTGCCTGCTTTACACCGGCAGGAACAATACTTGGTATGTTTTTATTAAAAAATATTTCTATGCCTAGCCTTGGAGCTTTGCTTGGCATAACAGCAGGTTCTTTTATATTTTTATCCGCATCTGATTTAATCCCAGAAACGCACAAATGTAAAAATAGAGCTACTTCTCTGATGCTTTTTGTAGGGATAATTTTTATTTTAGTAGTAGAAAATTTTATGTAATAATTTTATTATTAGTTTGATTACAGTTAATCTATTAGAAAATCTATATGGTTACAAGTTTTACTTTTACATAGTCTATTTTTTGAAGTTGCAAGACAAGGTTATCAATTTCTGGTTTTTCTGCAATGATTTCTAAAATAATAAGCCCCTTTTGCGAACATGTTTGGGAAGAACTATCGTGTATGCCAAGTCTTGTTTTTATTTCACATCCTGAATTTGTTAAAGTCTCTTGAATTTTTATAGCACAAGCTTTTCTTTGCTCAACTGATAAAATTAAAATGTTAGCCACTTTAATACCTCCATCATTATTTTACATTTGGCCCTTTTATATCAAGAATCTCACTTATTGTAACTATTTCGTACCCTTTATTTTTAATATCATCTATAAAGTCTCCTAGAAACGATATAACTTTTCCATTTTTAAACAAATCGTGCATTAAAAATATCGCTCCATTTTTTATAGCATTTTTGTATTTTAAGTACATTTGACTTGCTGGCCTATCTTTCCAATCTGTGCCAAAACTCCAGTTAATTACATAATATCCTTGTTTCCTGGCCACTTCTATAGAATCACTTTTTGCATAACCGTAAGGGAATCTAACAAGAAATGTCTTTATTCCTAAAGTATCTTTTATTACAGATTCTGCCTTTAAAATTTCTTGTTCCATTTTTAAGATTTTATCTTCATTTTTGTACGCATAAAAGTTTACATGTCCATATGTATGGTTTGCAATTTCATGTCCATCATTTAAAACTGCTTTTGCAAGTTCTGGATTATTTACTACACTTTCACCTAACATAAAAAATGTAGCTTTAACATTTTTTTCTTTTAAAATTTCTAATATTTTTCCTGTGGCTTTGCCAGGGCCATCGTCAAAAGTTAAAGCAACTTTTTTTGAAAGTTTAGGACCATTAGAATAAAATGTCTTTGCTTGCGTAAGAGAAAAACTAAATAAACATATGCATAAAGATATTAATATTTCCTTCATTTTGACCATACCATTACATTAGACAACAAAGTTAACATACCAGCATTTATTATCTGCATCCAAAAATTGTCATTTAATTTCCAAGGCACAGCTTCTACAAATGCTGCTATAATAGCACCTAAAAGTGCAAACCAAAAATTAAACATAAATAAACTTATTATAAAGCATACTATAAAACAGGCCATACTACCTTCTAAACTTTTATCAAACAATATTTTATGTTTACCAAAAGCTCTTCCTATTAATGCAGCCGCAGAATCTGCAAAAACTAAATATAAAAAACTCGCAAAAACCATATATTTATTTGGAAATATTAACATAGTAATAAGCCCGCCTGAAAGTGTCCAAGCTAGCCCGCTCATTTTATCTGCTTCTTCTTGTCTATAAAAACCCTTAAAATTATCCTTAAAGAAATTGTTAAAACTGGGCACTTTAAACCTCAAAACTTCTAAAAATATAACCATAATAATAGCTACAGTTAAACCCAAAACAACTATGCTTTTAGGCAAATACCAGTAACCTAATATATATATCAAACACATTAAGTGTATAACTTTTCTCTTTATTTCGTCTTTTGGAATGAAATCCATATATCTAATACTCCATAATAAATAAATTTGTATATAGAAACTATATTTTCAAAATATCCTACAAAAATACTTTTTATATTTATTTCATTTAAAAATACCAAACTAAAAATTACAGTAAAAACTATAAAATTTATAAAAAGAATTATAACATAAGAAAAAAAAGTTCCATAAACTTTTAAGTCTGGCTGTTCTATTGTAAGCACATATATTGTAAGAGCTATATGAAAAGCTATCGACACTCCTACAAAAAAAAGAAAACAATTATAAAATGGTTTTACATCTAAAAAATAGCCGCACAAAAAGTAAGTAAACACTATAATAATTGTGTATATAGGGAAAAAGTAAGGTGCTAATGTTATACATATGTTATCTTTATTTAAAACTACATTTCCTCTATCTTTGGCCACATTAAAATTTTTTATCTTAGCTCCACTTAAAATGCCAGCAATAGCATGTGACAGCTCGTGCCCAAAAACATATGCACGCATTGGCTTGTATAAAACAACTTGAAACACAATATAAACTAAAATTCCTATCCAAAATGTAGCAAACTTATTACCAGAATTTACTACAAATATAAGAAAACTTTTAAAAAAAGTATATCCTATTGCTCCTACTGCTGGGATTAATAAAAGTGCAAAAACATTTCTTATAAATTTCATTTTTGTACATTAAAAAATTTCGGGATGACGAAACTAAAATAAACCTTCGCCATCCCGAAAATAATTTTAACTGTTTTCCCTTGTTTTATTATTTTACTTCTTCATCTTTTGTTTTCATATCTGTAAAAGATTTTACTACAAAAACAATAGACACTATAAAAAATAAAGCTGCAAGAATAATACTCAAAGGACCTTCATTATTAAGTACTATTGCAAGCTCTAAAGCTAAAAGACCAAAAAGCGTTGTAAATTTAATAATAGGGTTCATAGCTACAGATGAAGTGTCTTTAAATGGATCTCCTACCGTGTCACCAACAACAGTAGCTTTGTGAAGTTCTGTGCCTTTTTCACGCAAATCAACTTCAACATATTTTTTTGCATTGTCCCAAGCGCCGCCAGCGTTTGCCATAAATATTGCCTG
Organism: Candidatus Endomicrobiellum incisitermitis; assembly: GCA_031275795.1. Taxonomy (GTDB): domain Bacteria; phylum Elusimicrobiota; class Endomicrobiia; order Endomicrobiales; family Endomicrobiaceae; genus Endomicrobiellum; species Endomicrobiellum incisitermitis. The sequence goes on along the minus strand of JAISOG010000032.1, from coordinate 28,224 downwards.
AAAAAGACCAAACAAAGCTATAGAAATAAGATATCCTATAAAAAAGTAAGGTTCGATAAAAGCAAACGCTAAAGTGGTAAAGAAGACAACCATAAACAAGTTGATCATCCCTTTTTGAGCGTACTTAGTGCATATTTCTACGACTTTTTTGGAGTCTTCTGTAGAAGCTTTCTGAGCAGTTCCGTCAAGCTTAATATTTTTTTTAATAAACTCTACAGCTTTGTATGCTCCACTTGTTACAGCGTGGTTAGATGCGCCCGTAAACCAATAAATTACAGCACCTCCTGCAATTAAACCTAACAAGAAAGGAGCATGTATTAAAGATAAGTACTCTAACCCTGTAGTAAGCTTATCTGTAAGCATAACAATTGTAGAAAAAATCATTGTTGTAGCGCCTACTACAGCTGTTCCTATAAGAACTGGTTTGGCTGTAGCTTTAAACGTATTTCCAGCTCCATCGTTTTCTTCAAGTAAAAGTTTAGATTTTTCAAAAGTTGGCTTAAATCCAAATTCCTTTTCAATTTCTTTGTCTATGCTAGGGATATTCTCTATCAACGAAAGTTCATACACTGACTGAGCGTTATCGGTAACAGGTCCATAAGAATCAACAGCAATTGTTACAGGGCCCATACCTAAGAAACCAAAAGCCACAAGTCCAAACGCAAAAACTGCAGGGGCAATCATTATATCGCCAAGACCTAAAGAACTTATCAAATAAGCTATAGCCATAAGAATAATAATTGCTATTCCCATCCAATAAGAACTGAAGTTCCCAGCTGTAAGACCTGCAAGAACGTTAAGCGAAGAACCGCCATGTCTTGAAGAGTTCACTACATTTTGTACAAAAGAACTTTTTACAGATGTAAAAATTTTTACAACTTCCGGTATTATAGCGCCTGCTATTGTTCCACAACTAATTATAAGAGAAAGTTTCCACCAAAGAGAACCATCTCCTAAATCTCCAATAACAATGTTAGAAACAATAAATGTTAAAACTATAGAAACTATTGAAGTTATCCATACTAGAGAAGTTAAAGGTGCTTCAAAATTCATTTTATCTGCAACTAAATATTTAACTTTTGCAAATAAAGCATTAATTCCATAAGAAAGAGCACTGGAAATAAGCATTATTAAACGCATAACAAAAATCCACACTAAAAGCTTTACTTGCAAAACAGGGTCGTTTACTGCAAGCACTATAAAAGTTACAAGAGCTACTCCTGTAACTCCGTAAGTTTCAAATCCGTCTGCTGTAGGACCTACAGAATCTCCAGCGTTGTCTCCTGTACAGTCTGCAATAACACCCGGATTTCTTGCATCATCTTCTTTAATGTTAAAAACAATTTTCATTAAATCTGAGCCAATATCTGCAATTTTTGTGAAAATTCCACCTGCTATTCTTAAAACCGAAGCCCCTAAAGATTCTCCTATAGCAAAACCTATAAAGCAAGGACCTGCAAAATCTGAAGGTATAAAAAGAAGAATAATAAGCATTATTAAAAGCTCTATACTAATTAAGAGCATGCCAATACTCATCCCTGCGCAAAGAGGTATAGCATAAAGAGGAAAAGGTTTGCCTTTTAAACTTGCAAAAGCTGTCCTAGAGTTTGCAAATGTGTTAATTCTCATACCAAACCATGCTACAGTGTAGCTGCCAAGTATACCAACAATACTACAAAAGACAATTGTCATGACTTTAACTACTGAAAAATGTTCTAACAAACCAAAATATACAACTATTATAGCTGCAAGCAAAATTTCTAAAATAACAATAAACTTGCCCTGCGTTATAAGATAAGTTTTGCAAGTTTCATATATAAGTTCTGAAATAGACTGCATTGACTTATGAACTGGAAGGTTTTTTATGTTTATAAAATGGTAAATCCCAAAAATTAAACCAAAAATACAAACAAGAAACCCAAACATTAAAAGAGATTTACCATCTATCAAATTCCCAAAAAAACTTACAGAAGACAAATCTGGAATGATTAAATTTGCTTCACTTGCTATAGCACGACTTGCAACCACAAATAACATGCTAAACACTGTCGCAATTTTTCTACACGCTAAAATTCTGCTTAACATAATACTCCTCACTCGTTTTTTATTTGCTACTATTATTTTATAACTAACCCACTTAAATTTAAACTGGTTAATTTTTTAATGTTTTTTCTTTAGCTTTAACTTTTTCCCATATGATTTCTACATTTTTTGCAGTTTTAGCTTTACAGTTGCCAAAAACATGAGGATGTCTTCTTATAAGTTTCTTATTTAAACTTTTTATGACACTAGCAATATCAAAATCTTTATTTTCTTTTGCTATCTGAGCATGAAATACAACTTGTAGTAAAATATCTCCAAGCTCTTCTTGCAAATTTTGCATATCTTTATTTTTTATAGCTTTTTTTACTTCTCTACTTTCAGAAAACAAATGTTTTATTAAAGATCCGTGCGTTTGTTTTTTGTCCCATACGCATCCATTTTTAGAACGTAACTTAACAAAAATGTTAACTAATTTATCAAACTCTTTTAAATACCCTTTCATACATTGCCTAAAACCAGCAAAATAAATGTGATTGATGTGATCAGAGTATACTATTTCTTAGATATTTCTTGCAAGACCAGGTATTGATTAGACCTGCAGACAATGTTGTAGCATTTTGAAACATAATACAAAAATTAGTTTATTGGACAAGTTTTATAAAGTCTAGTTTAGAGTCTTATCTGCGTTACTAGAGCAATCGCAACAAACATTTAAACAAATTAGCAAACTCGCAAAATGAAAAGACAAAAAAGACTTATATGTATTTTGCTTCAAACATTGCTAATTTGAACTATTAAATGTTTATTGCTCATAAACCGCCCTTTTAGGTAACTCCAATAAGGTTCTAAACTAGGAGCAACTTTATAAAAAACTACCCGACTTGACCATTTAATTTTTCTCAATAAAAACAAACATTATAACAGATGCATAGTTATTTTATTGTAGTCTTTATGCTATACTTAGTTGCTTTAAGTATGACTTTTATTTGCGTTTATGTTCAATCTCAAAAGGTTAAGTTAGGCAGAAAAGCTATACTTAAGCTTAATAAAAATACTATTAAATTTTAATAATTAATATGTGGGGTTTAGATAGCAACAGATATTAATGCGTTAAATAGCAAGATTGTACAAGAAAGTGTGTTTGTTTCAAAGCTTTTAAATGAGTTTTCCAATTGTACAAGACTTTTTTGCTAATATCTTTGAGTTTATTGTTAATTACAGTTGTTTTAGAAAACACTTATTTACGAAAACTCCCATGATATGTATATAGTCCAGTGGGGCATGCAGTCTAAATTATTGTAAGTTTTGTAGATGTTTATACCATACTAAAATAGAAAATTTTAATGGCTGGTTTGGATAAACCAATGTAAAATAATTTTCCGCTGCAAGAAGATAAATAAGTACAAGGTGCAGTTATATATTTCTGTGAAAGTCATAACAAAAGCATTGTTAAATATTTGCCGATGGAAACAAAAATACTTTAAAAGTTAAGTTATTGTATCAAAAAGGGAGCTTGAGAAAATGATAAAAAAGTATAGAGTAGTAAGATTAGTACTAATATAATATCTTGCCTGATTATGAATATATGTAGTTATTCTATTATGGCTCAAGATATAGTAATAAATGGCGGAGTGGTTAATCATTCGGTTCAAGGAAACGGAGTATTGCCAGATGGCAATCCCACTGTACTAAAAGAATCTTCTAATAATAGTGTAACTATTCAAGAAGGAGCAGTAGTTAATGGGACTGTATTCGGAGGAGCGTCACATGATAGAGGGAACGTGGACGGGAACATATTGGAGATGACAGGAGGAACAATTAACGATCGTGCGCACGGGGGATATAGTAATGCCGGTGCTGTGATAAATAACACGTTGAAGATTTCGGATGGAACTATTGGAGGCGTAGCGTTCGGAGGAGCGTCACATAATGGGATAGTGGAAAGGAACATATTGGAGATGACAGGAGGAACAATTACCAATCAAGCGTTCGGGGGATGGGTATCGAACGGTGCTGTGATAAGTAACAGGTTAACGATAACAAATGGACATATTGTAGGCGACCCAGCTGGAGGAAGGTCAAATAAGGGGAAAGTGGAAAGGAACATATTGGAGATGACAGGAGGAATAATTACCAATCAAGCGTTAGGGGGATTTGGAGATGACGGTGCTGTGATAAGTAACACGTTGAACATTTCGGGTGGAGCTATTGTATACGTAGCGTATGGAGGAAAGTCAGATAAGGGGATAGCGCAAGAGAACATCTTGGAGATGACAGGAGGGACAATTACCAAAGATGCGTTTGGGGGATATGGTAATGGTGATGTGATAAAGAACATTTTGAAAATTTCGAGTGGAGATATAGTAGGCCAAGCGTATGGAGGAGCGTCAAATAAGGGGAGAGTGGAAGGGAACATATTGGAAATGAAAGGAGGAACAATTGCCAAAGATGCGTTTGGGGGATATGGTAATGGTGATGTGATAAAGAACATTTTGAATATTTCGAGTGGAGATATAGTAGGCCAAGCGTTCGGAGGGAGGTCAATTAACGGGCTAGTGCAAGGGAACATATTGGAGATGACAGGAGGAACAATTACCAAAGATGCATGCGGGGGATATGGTAATGGTGATGCGATAAAGAACATTTTGAATATTTCCAGTGGAAATATTTTAGGCAGAGCGAGTGGAGGAAAGTCAAATAAGGGGATAGCGTATGGGAACATATTGGAGATGACAGGAGGAACAATTGCCAAAGATGCGTGTGGGGGATATGGAGATAATGGTGATGCTATAAAGAACATTTTGAAAATTTCAAGTGGAACTATTAAAGGTAACGTGATAGGTGGCAGGGGTAACTTAGGGGCAAATAATAATAAAGTAATAATTAGTGGAGGAAAAATTTTGGCAGATGTTTATGGAGGCAGATGTGTGAATGGAGGAGCAGTTGGCAACACGATAGAAATTAGCGGGTCTCCAAAATTTTCAAGTAATACGGTAATATATGGAGGGTATTCAGAAGATACAAATAATGATATATTTACAGGAAACACATTGAATTTGTTGGGAACAAAAGGAGCAGTAGTATTAAAAGGAGTAACGAACTTTGAGCAGTATAATTTTGAGAAAGTAATTGTGAATGCGCCAGCAGTGCTAAAAGTAGTAGACGAGGTAAATTTAACGAGGTCAAAAGTTGGAGTGAAAGTAGAAGGAGAGGCAAAAGAGGGAGACATAGTAAATCTAATAGAGTCGCAGGGAATGGTTAGCGCAGTGGAATCTATCAACTTGTATAAAAGCGGGCTTGTTGTATATGAGTACGAAAGGTTAGCAAACCCTAATGTGCTGGCGTTAATGATAAGAAGCCTGAAACTAATACCACAAGCACAACTGATAAATGAGGGAGCAAGTGCAGGAATAGTACTTGTAGTGCAGGGAATAGGATTTATAGCAGATAGGGGAATAGAAGAGGCAGTAGGAGCAGTAAAAGGTAAAGAAAGTATAGAAGTATTTGGAGTGGTGGAAGGAGAAAGTAATAAATACAAAAATGTGACAAAAGTAAAGATAGAGGGAGTAAAAGTAGTAGGAGGAGTAGCAAAGAGTATGAAAGAAGGGGATATGATAGTGGGCGGATATATAGAGCATGGAAAAGGTGATTATAAAGCAGAAGAAACAAAAGGTAAAGGAATGACAAACTATGTAGGGAATAGGAGGATTGGGAAGATATAGAATAGGAGAACAAGGATACATGGACATGTCAGTAAGTGTAGGAAGACAAGGAATAGATTTTGATAGTAATGAAATGAATCCTTTATCAGAAGAAAATATAGGATATGAATATAAAGCGATGTATGTAGGAGGACATATAGGGTATGGGTATAAAAGTGAAGAGACAGAGAAGTTGAATATAGAAATTATAGGGAAAGTGTTGTTGATGAGGCAAGAAGGCAAAGAAGAGAAGTTGTCAAATGGAATGCCGGTAGAGTTTGAAGGAACAATGAGTGGGAAGATAAAAGGGCTAGTCAAAGCAGGGTATAAATGCAATGAAAAGGTAGTCCCGTATGTAGGAGTAGGATATGAATACGAGTTTTTAGGGAAAGCAAAAGGTAAGGTAGAAGGAGTAGAGATGAAAGAAATAGATTTAAAAGGTGGAAGTGGGATAGGAGAAATAGGAGTAAGAAGTGAAATGGGAGACATAAATATAAATATAAGTGGTAGAGGGTATATAGGAGAAAGAGAAGGAGTAGAAGGGATGCTGAAAGTGGGGTATGCTATTTAAGTTTGAGAAGTGGTAAATTAAAGGCTATATAAAAAAGATTGCGTAAAGCTCCTTTTTTTCATTATACTAAAAGGAGCTTTACACTGGACAAAGAACTGCTGAGAAAAATGAATGGAGAGACAAAAAGCAAAAATTTTTTATTTATCATTTTTTCTCTTTACAAATTTCTATCAGAAAATCTATACTTTATAGCCTCTGCTATATGACTAGGACCAATTTTTTCAACTCTATCTAAATCTGCAATAGTGCGTGAAACTTTTAAAATTTTATCGTAGGACCTAGCTGAAAACTTCAGCTTTTCCATAGACATTTTTAATATATCATAAGCATCTTTATTTAAAATACAATGTTTTTTTATTTCTTTTGATTGCATTTGAGCATTTGCGTGTATTTTACTTTTACAAAACCTTTCATTTTGTATTTGTCTTGCCTTTATTACTCTTTCTCTAATCTGTGCAGAACTTTCCGAAACAGCATTTAGTTCTGTAAGCTCAGATAACTTTAGTGCTAACACTTCAACATGAATATCTATTCTGTCCATTAAAGGACCCGAAATTTTACTTTTATATTTGTTTATTTGTAGAGGGGTACAAACACAATCTTTTTCTCTATGGCCCAAATTGCCACAAGGACAAGGGTTCATAGCAGCAACCAGCATAAATGAAGCAGGAAACGTAAAACTATTTTTCGCTCTAGAAACTGTTATTCTTTTATCCTCTAAAGGCTGTCTTAAAATCTCTAAAGAATCTCTTTTAAATTCTGCAAATTCATCTAAAAACAAAACCCCATTATGTGCAAGACTTACCTCACCAGGTTTAGGATAAGTACCGCCGCCAGCTAAGGCAATCGCAGAAGTAGTATGATGTGGACTCCTAAACGTGCGGGTTTTAATAAGCCCTTTACAAAAATTGTTACCTATAACAGACCATACCTTTGTGGTTTCTATAGACTCATTAAAAGTCATTGGAGGAAGAATACTTGGGATACGTTTTGCTATCATAGTTTTTCCTGACCCAGGAGGACCACACATCAACAAATTATGGCCACCTGAAGCAGCAATTTCTGCAGCTCGTATTGCACTTTTTTGACCTTTAACATCTGAAAAATCATATTCATGATTTAAAAGACTGCTAACAACTTCGTTTTCGTTGTACATATATGGGGCAACAAGTGTCTCATCATTAATAAACTGAACAACTTCCGATAAAGTTTTAAATGGAAAAACATTTACCATTCCTGCTACAGATGCTTCTTGTCTATTTTCAAATGGAACTATAAAATTCTTTATATTGTTTTTCGGTAAAGCCAAAGAAATAGGTAACGATCCCTTAATTTCCCTTATTTTACCATCTAAAGATAATTCTCCAACTGCACAAAACTTTCTAAGATTTTCTTTTTTTATTTTACCAATAGCTGCTAATATGCACAAGGCTATTGGTAAATCAAAAATACCACCTTCTTTTTTTATATCAGCCGGAGCTAAATTAATAGTAATTTTTTTTGTAGGGAAAGCAAAGTTTGAGTTTTTTATTGCAGCAATAACCCTATTGCGAGATTCTTTAACTGTAGCATCAGGCAATCCAACAATAGAAAAAACTGGCATACCTGAGGAAATATAAGTTTCCACTTCTACTATACTTGCTTCTATTCCATTAAGTGTCGCAGAGTAAATTAGAGAAAACATTGTTATAATTCTTTTTGTTTTATTTGCAAATTTTTGTAATAAGCAGATATAGTATGCACTAATTATTATCTAAGCTAAATCTTATCGTTGTTATATCACATTGAAATAGCAATTTTTTTAACCTGGTTACCTAGCAAGGTTTTTATGCTTATAAAGTACACACCAGGAGCAACTATGTCACCACTTTGGTTTCTTAAGTCCCACTTAATCATTCTTTTATTTAAAGTAGCATCATTTATTAAATCTTCTGAATTAAAAGATTTTACAAACTCTCCAGTCACTGTATAAACCACAACGTCTATCATAGATGTATGAAAAGGAAAATTTGTTACTTTTATATACCCTTTTTCTCTTAAACTAACAGGGTTTGGATAACATACAAATTCTCCAATATTATTAAACGGTACAATGTTACTATTTAAAATAAGCTTACCGTACCCATAAATATTGTTAGGAGAGCCCTCCTCCGGCACATATACCGAGTTTACATTTTCTAAAACTTTTTTCTTAAATGTACCATTTTTGGTACTTGTTGAAAGTGTAGGATCTAAACTTAAAAGAAGTGCAGCAGCTCCAGCAACATGAGGGCAAGCTGCAGAAGTTCCATGAAAAGGACTAGGACCATAAGATATAGTTGTAACACCTGAAGGAGCAGTTACGTCAGGCTTTATGCTGTCAGTAACAGAAATTTGATTTCTCCTAGGGCCTCTAGCACTATAATCGTCTATACCACCGCCAGAAGCATATTTGAAAACGTTTACAGCGCCCACTGTTAATGCAGTTCCAGAGTCTCCAGGAGACTCAATACTAGAGTCTGGGTTTACGTCTATTGGGTTTAGAACAGTATTTCCATTTGTTTCATCATCTGAGATATACAATCTTAATTCTCTATTAGTCTGAGGATCTCTAGTCTTTTGAATCTTTAACTTGTAAACAGTGTGGCCACTTGGATTTTTGATAGAAACCTTAGGAGGACTATCAGGAGTATAATTAGTTGAAGTTAGAAAGGTTCCGTCATTTGCATAAATGAATAAATCGTACTTTGTAGCCCGAGGACCAGGACCAAAATCGTTCCATATAAGGGTAATCGTAGCATTTGTACTAATTTGAATATCTAAAAAATCAGTACCGTTTGCAAATTTCATAAAATTTGGAAGTGTTGGAGTTGTTTCCTGATACTTCCCAAACCAAGACTTTTGAGCTCCATTGCCAGCTGCTACAATAGATAAAATATTGTTGGCAGTAGACTCATCAACTTTTCTTGCACAAGAACCTGTTCCGTCCATAAAACATTCGCCCTTAAAACCTAAAGAACAGCTTACAATGTTTACCCCATTATTTACACAATAAGCGTAAGCACTATTTAAACTTGTCTCATCTTTTACCTTTAGTAAGTGCATTTCCACGCAAGGAGCAATATCACAAATTATTTCTGCACATCCTGATCCATGCGGTTCTGTTTCTGAGTTAGGATCTAAATCTGCAGCTGTAGAGATATCCTTGCCTACAAAATCTTTTGCTATAAGCGTTTGCGGAAGCTCTCCTTGTTTTTGCAATACATCGAAATTTTTAAACCCAACATCAATAACTGCAAGTTTCACACCTTTGCCATCAATTCCGTTTATAACAAATGTATTAGCGCCTATTGCTTCTTTACCCTCAGAAATAACTTCTAAGGGGTAAGCTATACTAGGAAGATCTAAGTATTCCACACCGCTAATCTCTTGCGCTTGGGAAATCAGCTCAATTGGAATATCTGCCGCCAGTAAACTTTGAGCTCTTTCATACTTTATATTATTTTTAATGAAAAAACTTAAATCTATGTTGCTTGCATCTCTGCCTATTGGATGAAAAGTAATTCTTATTATTTTTGGAGCGTTTGGGTCAGAAATTTTAGCTTGCAATTCCTTAACTTCCATTTCTAAGTTATAAGTCATTGGAGCTTTAGCAAAAGAAAAACAACAAAAAAAGATTAGTATAAGTACTATACTAATATTCTTTGCTAACAATTTATTTTTCATTTAGAACACTACCTTTAATGAAATTATGTTACAGTTTCCCAAATCTCCATACGGCAACCACGCATAATCTATGCGAATAATGCGAATAACATTAATTTTTAAACCAAACCCTAAAGATAAGTTCCTTTGGTACCAACTACCTAAAGAAGAGTTGCTGTTTGTTAACGCCCAATTATAACCTCCTCTTAAAACAAAATTTTCACTAACTCCAACTTCTATAGCAGTTTTGAGCCACATCGTATTATCAAAAAAAGATTTCAACTCAAGCCCAAGTTGGCAAGGTGTAATAATTTTATTTGTATACGACAAATATACATTAGAAGGAAGCATATATCCATCTACTTTAGTACCCAAATTTTCTAAACCTAAAGCTAATGACCACTTATCACTTAACAATAAAAATGCAGACAAATCAAAAGCAAGACCGTTCATCTTTACATTATCAATATTTGTAAATATATACTTAACACCTGCCCCTAAAGATAAAATATCTCTTATACGATATCCCGCACTTACCTGCATACAAGAATCAGCTGCCCCAAATGTACCATTTTCAATATAGTCACCGTTAGAATCTTCAAGATATCCGTCAAATTTGCCATAGTCAAAACCAAAGTAAGATAAACTAAAACCAAAATCATTATAAGGCATTGCAAAATTAAAAGAATTGTATCCTGTGTTTTGGAAATGAATTGCTTTTGATCCCTGAATGTTGTAGTGATCTGCAAATCCTAAAACTGCAGGATTTACAAAAGAAAGATTTGTATTAAAAGTTGTCAAATTTGCTAAAGCAGCTTGCTCTGCATTCTTTGGCAACTTTAAAAAATTAAAAACTGTTGTACCTGCAGCTGCAAAAAGATTGTTTGACACAAAAATCAGGACAACTAAACTGCTAAAAATCCGTTTTTTGTTCATCACAAATATTCCTTTCTTTAAAATTATAAATTACTTTTTGTGTTCCTGACAATACTTTTATTTTAATGGCTATATTAGGATTTTAGCATTAATTATTTTATTTGTACATTTTAATATACTATTTTCCACTTTTTATGTTTGCTAATGTTGATGCTGCTTTATCTAGTCCAGAATTAATTACTTCATTAAAAACTAAAATTGCTTTTTCTTTTATTAAATTTATCTTCTCTTGATCTTCTTTTAAAAATTTAGATAGAACAAAACTAGAGACGTCTATATCTTTTGGCAAAGGGCCTATACCCAACTTCATTCTTGGAAATTTTTCTGTATTTAAATGTTCTATAATAGATTTTATACCGTTATGTCCACCAGAAGAGCCTGACATTCTTATTCTACAGTCTCCTAAAATAATTGAAAAGTCATCATAAAAAACAAAAATTTCTGTAGGTTTAATCTTATAATATCTTGCAAAAGATGCTATAGCAAGACCAGAAAGATTCATAAATGTGTTTGGTTTTAAAAACCATATTTCCCTGTTAAATTTATCACAAAAAGAAATATCTGCCATATTATTCCAAGATTTAAATTCTAAATACAATTTTTTTGTTATTGCATCTAAAATTACAAACCCTAGATTATGGCGAGTATTTATGTACTTATGTCCCGGATTACCAAGTCCTACAAAAAGTTTAATATCCCCATTCATAGTTACAAGGCTCCGCAGGCGCAAAAAACTTTTATATATTTATTTTTTTACTCCACTTGTAGAAGAAGCTTCAGCACCTTCTTCTTTATCTTTCTTACCTTTACTTATTACTTCTGGTTGAGCAGTTTCAGTACTTTCTTCTTTAGGTTTTTCTTCTTCTGCAGCAACCGCTATAACATTAACTATCAAAGTGCTAGGATCTTGAATATAATCTAGGCCTTCAATTTTTGGTAAGTCTGCAATTGTTAAACCTTGCCCTAACCCAAGAGAGCTTACATCAACAGCAATCATCTGAGGTATGCTCTTAGGAAGAGCTTTGACTCTAACTTCCCTAACAATAAATTCCATAACCCCACCAAAATTCTTAACGCCGTCTGCAACTCCCTCAACGTGTATAGGAACCAAAACTTCAACTTTGTCTTCCAAAGAAATAGACTGAAAATCTATATGTATAGGATTTTGCATTAAAACATCTCGCTGTAAAGATTTTACAATAGCTGGTTTTTTACCACTTTTAAAATTTAAATCAACAATAACATTTGCACCATTTTTTTCTATTATAGCCATAAAACTTTTTGCATCAACTGTTATAGATTCTGGCTTTATATTTTTTCCATAAAATACAGCTGGTATTTTTTCTTTTTTTCTTAAAGCAGACAAATTACTTTTTGACCCTAACTCTCTTGTCTGCACATCTAAAATAACTTCCTTCATTTAAATCCTCCATTGTCATTTCCACATTAATATATTCTTTGTTTAACGCTTACAGAAATAATGCGCTTATAGATTCGTCATTTGAAATTCTCTTTATAGCTTCTGCCAAAAGAGGAGCTATACTTAAAACAACAACCTTTTCTACAGGACCATCATTTAAAAGAGGTATAGAGTCGGTTATAACAACCTTTTCTATTAAAGAGTCTTGAATTTTTTGCTTTGCATGACCAGAAAGAACTCCATGAGAAGCCGCTGCAAAAATTCTAGATGCACCTTTTATTTTTATTGCCTCTGCAACTTTTGTTAAAGTTCCGGCAGTATCAATCATATCATCTAAAATTATACAGGTTTTATCTTTAACTTCACCAATAATATTCATAACAGAAGCTTCGTTGGAGTGAGGTCTTCTTTTATCTATAATAGCAAGTTCTGCATTAAAATGCTTTGCAAAAACTCTTGCCCTTTCTGCCCCACCTGTATCAGGTGAAACTATAACAAGATCGTTTAACTTTTTTTCTTTAAAATAATTTACAAGTACTGGCATGGCATAAAGATGGTCAACAGGAATATCAAAAAAACCCTGTATTTGCCCAGCATGCAAGTCCATTGTTAAAACTCTTGTAATGCCTGCTGTTGCAAGCAAGTCTGCAACTAACCTTGCAGTAATTGGAACTCTTGGCTCTGATTTTCTATCCTGCCTTGCATAACCATAGTAAGGCATAACAGCAATAATTCTCCTAGCAGAAGCCCTTTTTAAAGCATCTGCAATAATTAAGAGTTCCATTAGATGTTCATTAACAGGCGCATTTGTTGGTTGAATTATATAGCAATCTGCACCTCTAATATTTTCAACTATTTTTACTTGAACTTCTCCATCACTAAACCTGCTAACCTTTGCATCACTTAAAGGTACCCCTAAATGTTTTGTAATTTGTTTTGCAAGTTCAATATTAGCATTACCTGAAATAATTTTAAGCTTCATAAATCCTCTTGTTTATACTTACTAACAGCTAAAAAGTTTTTAATATACCCTTACTTTTTTTATTCTACGTTTTACTTCTTGCCTTGCCCTTGCTATTGCAAGCTTTCCTTCTGGCACATCATGAATTATTGTAGAACCAGCTGCAATTAAAGCACCTTTACCTATTTTTACAGGAGCAACAAGACTTGCGTTAGATCCAACAAAAACACCTTGTTCAATTATTGTTTGATGTTTATCTGTACCGTCATAATTGCAAGTTATTGTACCTGCACCTATATTTACATTCGCACCAATCTGAGCATCGCCTATATAAGATAGATGATTAACTTTTGAATTTCTCCCTATAAAAGATTTTTTAGTCTCTGAAAAATTTCCAATTTTAGCGTTTTCTTTTAAAACAGAACCTGGCCTTAAATGAGCAAATGGTCCTATTTCCACTTTTTTACCTATAGTTGCACCATCCACATACGAATAAGACACTATACTTTCATCATCAATTTTAGAATTTACTATATAACTTGACCCTTTTAAAACACAATTTCTGCCAATGGTAACACCCACATCAATAAAAACTCCAGGATATATAACAGTATCAGGCTTTATTTCCGCATCGTAAGATATATATACATTACTTACATCTATAATACTTACACCACTATTTAGCAAACTTTCTATTTTTTGGTTTTTTAAAAGAGTTTCTGTTTGAGAAAGTTCTAGTTTACTATTTATACCTTTAATCTCAACTCCATCTTTTGTAAGAAGTACAGATATTTTATGGTTTAACTTCTTTAATATTGCAATTATGTCTGTTATATAATATTCTTTCTTTGAGTTATTTGGTTCAACTTTCAAAAGAGCTTTCCATAGATTTTTATCAAAACAATAAATACCAGAATTTATTTCTTTTATTTGTTTTTCATTTAAATTTGCATCTTTTTCTTCTACTATCTTTTCTAAAAAGCCATCTTTTCTTACAATTCTTCCATAGCCATAAGGATCCTTAACTTCTGCTGATAAAACCGTAACCGCAGACGTGCTTTTTTGGTTATTCTTTATTAAGTTTGATATTGTAGTTGTTTTTATTAAAGGAACATCTCCACTTATAACTACAATATTGCCATTATAATTTTTTAAAATTTCTTTTGCTTGCATTACAGCATGTGCTGTGCCAAATTGTTTTTCCTGACAAACAAATTTTACATTCACATTACTTTTAGATAAATATTCTTCAACTATTTCATGTCTATACCCAACAACTACAACTATATTGTCTGGACGTAAAGGAGACACTGAATCTATGACCCACTTAACTAAAGATTTGCCAGAAAGAGTGTGCATAGCTTTAGGTAAAGAAGACTTCATTCTTGTCCCTAAACCTGCAGCAAGTATTATAGCTGAAAAATTTTTCATATGTAACTCCAAAAAGCTCCTTGCAAGTACAAACTTAACTTCACAAAGAAGTACATGCGTGCATCAATATAACAAAAACTACTTTAATTTTGGCAAATATTCCCAACAAAATTAATAGAATTATTGCTGGCCGTATATTTATATTATTAATAAAATTTATTAAACGCTTCTATTTCCACATATTTTTTAGTGCATTTCTCTAGTAAATTGTTATCAGTAGACAACTTTACTCATTAATAACTCCTAAATTGACTTTTAAAGATAAGGATGCTTGCCATACAGATAGAGGGCACAGCTTTTTTAATTATAACAAAAAAAACAAAAAAAAGAAAAAGGCCCTAGCAGTAAAACTTAAAAACTACTAAAGCCTTTTCTTAACTTAATTAATTTTATTTCTTTTTACCTTTCTTAGTTGCTTTCTTTGCAACTTTTTTAACTATTTTTTTTGCCATTTTTTTTACACCTCTTTTAACTACTTTCTTTTTCTTTGCAACTTTTTTCTTAGATTTTCTCTTTTGACCACCCCTACTCATTACTGTCCTGGAAATATCACCATTTTTGTCAATAAAGTAAAGATAGCCCGCTTCTTTCTTCAAGCCAACTTTTGCTACCTTTGTAGGTTTTCCGCCTTTTTTACCACCTCTTGCCATTACAGCTTTTGAGACATCGCCATTTTTGTCAATAAAATAAAGGTACCCTGCTTCCCTTTTTACACCAACCTTCTCTACTTTTTCAGACATTGTACACCTCCTGTAGTTGTAAATTTTTTATTTTTCTTCACCAGACTTAATAGAAACTGTATTTTGAGTAGCACTATTGTCTTTTTTTGTAATAATTTTATCCTTTAACCAACCATCCACAATTTCCTTTGAAAATCTATATTGTCTTCCAATCTTAGAGGCCGGAATTTTTTTCATTTTAATAAGACTATATATCTTGGACTTTCCTATTCCTAAATACTCTGATACTTCTTTAATGTCCATGATTTGTTTATTTTGTATTTTTTCCATTTTTTTCTCTTTTTTATCTTGTTTTTTAATTTATATTAAAATAATACAAATTTTATCATATTTTGTCAACAACTATTTTCTAATTGTTTTAAATATTAAAAGATACTATCAAATATCATTTACTATTATCTGTTATTGGTTAGCATCAGATTTATCCAGTTTTAAGGGATTTTTCTTATAAAAGTGCCAATTTGAAGGGACCTCAGACAATACAATTTATTTGTTAGGTGTGTATTGATAACTATTTTGGAAAATCAGTTTTATCTCTCTTTCATACATATCTTTAAATAAACAATTTGCTACAGCTAAGGTTGTTAAAACATCGGCCATAGCTCTGTGATTTTGCTTTACATTAATACCTAACGTTTTTGCTATACTACAAAGCTTGTTAGACTTAAAACTGAAGTATCGTCTTGCAATATGCAAAGTGTCTATATAATAAATATCTTTTAAAAAGTATCCTGCATCATGTAGTTCTTTATGCACAAATAACAAATCAAAAGAAGCATTATGACACACAACTATACTACCACTTAAAAAAGATATGACATCTTTTGCTATATGTCTAAAATATGGAGCAGTTTTAACCATATTGTCATAGATATGATGTATTCTTGAACATTCTCCAGGAATTAAAATTTCAGGATTTACAAGAGTTTGATACTGTTGCTGCTTCCCATTTAATATTTTTAGCATAGCAATCTCAATTATTTTTGCACCATTTGATGGGTTTAGACCAGTTGTTTCTATATCTAAAAAAACTAAATTGTCTAAAGATTGTGTAGATGATTGATGTAGTGAAGTTTCTATATTATATTTCATCAATATTGCGTAACCTTCAAAAAAATAACAAAAATTACAATGTAAGTAAAATATGTAAAACAATGCCACAATATTTTTAAATTTAAAGCTTTATTTCTCTTTTTTAAAATAAATAAAGTTAACTTGTAAACATATTTAAACAACATAAACACCGTCAAAGAAACTAAAAAACAACTAAATAAAATAGCGAGATAAAAAGTAAAAAAACCTAAAATAAAATTAAAATTTATACCAACAAGTTCAAAAAAATTGTCAATAAAACTATAAAGAGAAATAACCATTACAGCAGCTACTATAAAAAATAAATACTTTTTACTATAAAACATTTTTACTCCAAATTAAAAAAATGTTTTAAGCTCAACACAGCTTCACAATCACCACAATTTGCTGCATATCTTAAATATTTTAAACTTTCTTCTTTTTGATTAAGGCTCAGTAAAGACATCCCTAAAATATAATTTATCTTACTATTGTTAGGATTAATTTTTAAAGCTTCTAATGCCCAACTTTTAGAATTTTTAAAATCATTATTTTTATAGTACATATTCGCAATTTTTATGTAACCTGCAACAAACTCTTTATTAATTTCTACAGATCTTTTATAATAAAATAAAGCTTGTTCAAAATCTTTAAAATAAAAATATATATCACCAATATTGTAATAAGCAATAAAAAAGTGAGGATCGCTGTACTTTGCTCTTTCATAATACTCTAAAGCATTTTGATTTAATCCCTCCTGCCTATACGTATTACCAATAAGGTTATAAAAACCTGCTTTACTAAACTTTTGCGACATTAAAGCTTTATTATAAAATAATCTTGCTTCATTATAAAGAGCACATTCCCTATAACATAAACCTATAAGCAAGTACAACTTTTCAGAATTTGGATTTAAACTAATAGCTATTTTAAGGTATTTGCAAGCTTGTAAAAAGGTGTTTTTGTCCCCTGTATTATTAGCTTTAATATACAGTGCGTTTGCCAATGTATAAAAATTTTCAAAATCAAAAGGATCAAGTTCAGCGACAACTTTAAAATATTTTATTGCTAAGTCATAATTTTCTAAATTAAATAAAGATTGCGCATAATCTCTATAGACATCTATATCTAAGTCTAGAGTTGTTAAGTTTAGAGCTTTTTCAAAATATCTAGCTGCAAGAAAATAGTTTTCATCAAAAAAATAATAGCTTGCTTTTTCCAATATATAATTTTTAGAATAACAAAAATCTCTAACAACGTATACGCATACACATAAAATTAAAAAAGACAATGTAAATATTATGCTATTGCTCAAGTTAATATCTGTTTTTTTTCTTAATCTCATCAGTTTATAGTTGCTCCTATTTTTGCACTATTTACATTTTGCCAACCAGACTTTTTTAAAGCTTTTATAATATCTTGAGAGTGTTGTTTACTTGAATGAACAATATAAATTTTTACATTTTTATTTTGTTTTAATAGCCATTTTTGTAACATATCAAAATCTGCATGATCAGAAAAAATATCATATTGTTTTACACTTGCAACACACTTTGCACTATCATGTAGTTCTTTGCCTTTAAGTGCCAACCCTGCATTACTTAATGGGCTAACATAATTTACTAACATAACAAAAACATTTTTATTTGATAGCATTTTAGGAACAAGTTGATAAGATTTCCCTTTATCCAAATCACCGCTTGAGGAAAATAATATCATTTGTTTGTCATAACTTCTTACCATTTGAAGTTTTGTATCTGTTGGCAAAATTGAACCTTCCCGATAAATATCTTCTAAAAACCAATCTCTTTTCCCTTGACTGTAAAGCAACTCTTTTTGATATAAAGTAGTAATAGAATTTGCACTTGGAGATATAGAATAAATTGGCACCTGTTTTGAAAGTAACCCTTCTTGATGCATCAGCTTTAATTCGTACAAAACTTTTTGTGTTCTATTAAGCGACAACGCTGGAATCCAAACAACTTTGTTTTTAGAAAGTGCTTTAACTAAATCTTTTCTAAAAGAGTCATATTGTTTATTAGAACTTTTCTTATTACTAGAACCATAAGTTGCTTCCATAAAAATTAAGTCTGCACTTTCTGGAACATCAAACATCCCGTTAAATCTAGAATAACCACTACCTAAATCTCCAGAAAATAAAATTTTTTTATTCCATAGACTAAACATTAAACTTGCAGAACCTGGAATATGCCCAGCATTTATGAATTTTACCGTTAAGTTTTCGAATAACTTATTTTCTAAATTGTAGTCTACTGTAACAAAATATTTCTCTATTTCTTGAGTTTCTAACTCGCAACAGTTCTTACATAACAAAAACTTCATTCCTTCTTGTTTTTCCAAATCAGTTAAATATCCTAAATCTTTAGAATATTCTAAAGATTTTATATTTCTTTTACACTCTGACCTCCAATGAGCAACAACAAAACTTTTTCTACGTTTAGTATTTTCTTTTTGACTTAGAGACCAAAACCAGTTTCTTTTTATTAAGTCAAACCCATTCCTATTTTTAAAAAGTTCTAACGCTATCTCTTTTGTGGCATCTGTAGAATAAATTTTACCATTAAACCCCTTACTTATTAAAAGTGGAATTTTACCACTATGGTCTAAATGAGCGTGCGTCAAACAAAGAACTTTAGCTCTAACAAGTTTAGGATCTATATTTCTATTTTTATCTTCTATACTCTCTAAACCTTCAGACATAAAAATCCCACAGTCAACAACAACACTAAAATTTTCGTCTCCTAAAAGGAAGCAACTCCCAGAAACTGTTTCTGCTGCGCCATAAGGAGTAACAGAAACAGTTGTATAAGCAAACTTTACAAAAAATATTAAGCTAAAAAATGCTAATATTACTTTTTTCATCTAAACATACCTATGAGTATATAATATAAAATTTAGTTTTTGTACACTAACTTACATTTTGTCTGGAATAGAAACACCTATAAGGGTAAGCCCGTTTTGTATTATTATTATAACACTTTCAACAAGTTTTAAACGAGCAGATGTAAGTTTTGAGTCTTCGTTTAAGACACGACATTTTTCATAGAATGCGTGATATTTATCTGCAAGTTCTATTAAGTATGCAGTAAAACAATGAGGACTCATTAATTTTTCAGATAGTAATAGCGTATCACAAAATGCAGAAAGTTGTTTTATTAAATCTCTTTCTTCTTTTGTGTTAAGCAATGCCAAATCTATGTTATTAATATCCCTAATAATATCATTTCTGTTTTTGCTTTCTTTAACAATAGAACTGCACCTAGCATTGACATATTGGACATAAAAAACTGGATTTTCACTATTGTGCTTTTTAGCAAGCTCTAAATCAAACTCTAACGGAGAATCTGGAGACCTAAGTAAAAAGAAAAATCTACAAGCATCTTTTCCAACTTCATCTACAACTTCTTTTAAAGTTACAAACTCTCCTGTTCGCGTCGACATAGCAACAGGAACACCATCTCTTAACAAAGAAACCAGTTGGTACAAAATTATGGTTAATTTATCTTTATTAAAACCTAGCATTTGGATACAAGCTTTGATTCTTGCTACATACCCATGATGATCTGCCCCCCAAAGGTTTACAAGTTTAGAAAAGCCTCTTTCAAATTTGTTTTTATGATAAGCAACATCTGAAGCAAGGTATGTATATTTTCCATCGCTTTTTTTTAAAACTCTGTCTTTATCGTCTCCAAATTTGGTTGAAGCAAGCCATAACGCATTATCTTTCATATACGCATCACCTTTTGAAAGAAAATATTGGCAAGCTTTGTCCACCTGGGTTTGGCCTAAATTATCTTTAACAGATGCTATATTCTCTTCTGAAAACCAATTATCAAACTCTACTGCAAAATCTTTTAAATCATTTTTTATTGTTTCTACAATATCTTTCACTGATTCGGCTTTAAAATCTATATCTTTAATATTTTTGTCTTCTAAAATTAAACGCTTTGCTATATCAGTAACGTAACCACCTTGATAGTGATCTTGTGGAAGTTCAACTTGCTCACCTTTAAGTTGTCTATACCTAATTTCTGTAGATTCTGCCAAAACACGCATTTGATTACCAACATCATTTAAATAGTACTCTTTTGTTACATTGTACCCTAAATGTTTTAAAATCCTAGCAAGAGAGTCACCTATAGCAGCACCCCTGCCATGGCCAATATGCAATGGACCTGTAGGATTTGCAGAAACAAACTCGACCATAGCTTTTTCGTTATTGTTTAGAACCTTACCATAATTTTCTTTTTCTGCAAGAATAGTAACAAGCTCTTTATAGAGAACGCTATTTTTTATATACAAATTTACAAAACCAGCGCCAGCAAGTTCTGCTTTCTCTACTAAGTCAGACATTTCTTTAAGTATTTTATCTATTAACTCCTGAGCTATTAATCTTGGGTTTGTTTTGTTTTTTTTTGCTATGAGCATTGCTGCATTAATTGCAAAATCAGCATTAATATTTTTAGGTGGAACTTCTATACTAAATTTTAAATCCTCATTTATGTTTTTACTTTTTAAATAGTTATAAACTAAATTGTTTAACTTTTTTGCCATATTTTGTTTTATCATTGCCAAGTCTCGTACTTTATTTTTTCTGGTTGCCATCTATCTTTTAGTAAATTATCATCTTTAGATTTACCAAGCACAACAAAAGAAAACGGTTTTATGTTGTTTGGCAAATTAAATAATTCTGATATGGCATTTGACCTTTCTTCATTAGAATATATTCCACACCAAACAGAACCATAACCTTTTGCAGTAGCAGCAAGCAGAATGTTTTGAGTTGAAGCAGCACAGTCCTGAGGCAAATATCCACCATAAGCTAAAGATTGATCGCCAACAACTAAAATTGCAAGAGGAGCGCTCAATATCATTTGAGCTGATTGATGTACAGATGCAATCTTTTTATGCATCTGTTTATCCTTTACAACTATAAAAGAATAACATCTTGTGTTTCTTGCTGTGGGCGCAGACATTGCTGCACGTAAAATATATTCCAAATCTTCTTGTTTTACATCTTCATTTGTGTATTTACGAACACTTTTTCTTGCAAGCAAAATATCCATTTCTCCTCCATATATGTTAATCTTACTAATCAAAGATTATACCAATTTTTTATAGCTAACAAAAGATATGTTATAATTATAAGAATGAAAGAGTTACTAACAAAAAATTTAAATAATTCTCAAAAAGAAGCTGTACTTTGCACACAAGGACCTTTAATAATCTTTGCAGGAGCAGGAACAGGTAAAACTAGAGTTATAACCCATAGAATCGCTTATTTGCTTTCCATAGGAGTTAACCCATGGTCTATACTTGCTGTTACTTTTACAAATAAAGCTGCTTTAGAGATGAAACAACGTATAGCAGACCTTATGCCAGAAACAGGACATAACGTATGGGTGTCAACATTCCATGCTTTTTGTGCTTACTTTTTAAGGATTGAAGCAAAAAATATAGCGCTTGCACCTGACTTTTTAATATATGATTTTGCAGACCAAAAAAATGTAATCAAAGACTGCTTAAAAGAATTAAACATAGATGAAAAAAAATTCAAAGTATCTAGCATTGTAGACAAGATAAGTCGTGCAAAAGATGATTTAAAATCTCCATTAGATATGGCATACGAAGCAGAACAAAACGATGACTTCAATAAGGTAATAACAGCAAAAATATATCGACTTTATCAAAAAAAGCTCAACATGGCACAAGCATTAGATTTTGGCGATTTAATAATGCGTACAGTTTTAACGTTACAACATTATCCTCAAATACTTGAAAAATATCAACTAAAATACATGTATATTTTGGTTGACGAATATCAAGACACAAACCATGCTCAATACGTTTTTGTAAAACTACTTTCACAAAAACATGAAAATTTATGTGTTTGTGGTGATGACGATCAGTCTGTTTATTCCTGGAGAGGAGCTGATATAAAAAATATCTTAGATTTTAAAAAAGATTACCCTAAAGCAAAAGCTGTTAAATTAGAACAAAATTATAGATCAACACCAAAAATTTTAGCAGCTGCTTGGCAAGTTGTAAAAAATAATAACAATAGAGTCCCAAAACAATTGTGGACACAAAACCCTGATGAAGGTTGTGTATCCACAATAAAAGCCCTTAATGAAAATGATGAAGCTGAAAAAGTTACAAGTCTTATTGCAACAAAAATTAGACAATATCAATATAATTTTTCAGATTTTGCGATATTTTATAGGACAAACGCACAATCCCGTACATTTGAAGATGCTTTCAGAAGAAACGGTATGCCTTATATGGTTATAGGCACATTGCGATTTTATGACAGAGCAGAAATTAAAGATATTATGGCTTATTTAAAGCTTATACAGAATACAAACGACAATGTAAGTTTAAAAAGAATAATAAATGTTCCAAGAAGAGGAATAGGAAAAACTTCTTTAGAAGCTCTTGAAAAGTTTGCTTTATTAAAAGGTATACCAATTTGGGATGCCATTGTGCTGGCAAAAGATGCAGGTCTTGGAAAAAACGCAGTAAATGCATTAAACTCTTTTCATCGACTGATTACGGCTTTTATCAACTTAAAAGATAAAACATCTGTAAAAGAGATAGCTCAAAAAATACTTGTTCATTCTGGTTATATTAAAGAACTCGAAGATGAAAATACTCAAGAATCCAAAACAAAAATAGAAAATATTCAAGAACTCATTTCAGCAATAACAGACTTTGAAAACCGTTCTCCAGACAAAAGTTTGTCAGGCTACTTAACACAAATTGCACTAGTAAGCGACATAGATAATTTAGACAGCTCTAATGGAAAAGTTACTTTGATGACTTTTCATCTAGCAAAAGGTTTAGAATTTAACAATGTTTTTCTGTGCGGACTTGAAGAAGGGCTTTTTCCAATAGGCGAATCTGCTTATGACCCTGAAAACTTATCAGAAGAAAGAAGACTTATGTACGTAGGTATGACAAGAGCAAAAAAACATTTATATCTTTGCTGGGCAACAGAAAGAACTATTTTTGGTAAAACTAAATGGAATATGCCTTCTAGATTTATAAGTGAAGCTGGGTTTAAAGAAGAGTTTACAAAAAGAAATTTTATTCCAGAACATAATTTTAGCACTTTTAATAAACTAAAGTGGAACAAATATACAAATTACAATAATAAAAATCGTGCTCAAATAAAATATCAAGATGAAGATAGCTATGCTTACATTCCATCTGACAATGAAGTGCCAAACGATAAACCTCTTTACACTTCTCAAAAAAATGATGACTATTATAAAATAGGTTCTAAAGTTTTGCACCCTGTTTTCGGTAAAGGCAAAATCATAGACAAAGTTGGTGCAGACGACGATTTAAAACTTGTAATACTATTTGATTCCGGCAAGTGGAAAAAATTGTTAGCAAAAGCAATAAATATTACTGTAATTGAATAAACAAAATTAAAACTAAACTTTTTAAACTTGCCTAAGCGTTTGACTGAGTTGCTATTTCTTCGCTTAAGTCTTGATCACTTTTAACATCGCTTTTTTCTTCATCTACAAGTTTATTCTCATCTACAACTATCTGCTCAGGAGAAGTAGCATCATACTCTACTTGCATATTTTTCTTATTTTCTAACATATTAGAAACTTTTTTAGGTGCTTTAAATATTGAACTAATTATAAGAATTACCCCTACAATTAAAAGAATTATCATAAGATATAGTTTGTTTTTATCTTGCATATTTGCCTCCAGGTATAACGTCATTGTATAAAATTATTCAAATTTTATACAATGGGTAATAGTTTAAATTTCGTGATTTAAATATATTTTATCAAAACAAAATGAACTTTAAAACTTTTTTTGGAATTGACAAAAAAAATATAAAAAAGAACTGTATAATATGTCAAAATTTTGACATTTCACTTTTCTCTAGAGAAGTTTCAAATGGACTTTTTGTCAAATCTACTAATATAAAAACTGCAACTATTATAGCTTTAAAAAACAATTTTCTTTCAGGAGATGCTATTTTATATTTAAAAGGTTCTCCTTGTGAAAATATTTTTATTTTTGGCAGTTGTGGAGGCTATGGTAAAGTTACCTATGGAGATTTGGTTATAATAGATAAAGCTTACAACTTAGAAAGTTTTTCTAATATGTTAAATTTCAAAAATCAAGTTGATTATTATAGATCATCTACAAATTTGCTAAATTGTTTTTACAAAAAAAATATACATAAAAACTTAATAAAAACCAACAGTGCATGTGTTAGCTCTTTATACTTAGAATCAAAATTTTTAGATTGGTTTAAAGAAAAAGAAATTTCTGCTATAGACATGGAATCGTCAATAATTTTGTCAGCATCTAGTAATATAGGATGTAACGCAATTTGTTTAATGTATGTTTCAGACATTATAAAAACAAAGGCTGACATTTTTTTGAAAGAAAACTCTATAAAACAAAAAGTGTCTGCCTCAAGAAAAAAGTTGGCAGAAATGATTTTAAGGTTTTGTGATGAACAATAGTACAAGTACTTTAAAATTATTAGAAGTATTCCAAAAACGATTCCCAAATTTTGGAACAAATAAATCTAGAGAAATATTTAGACTTATTAACGAAATTTCTAAAATTGAGAAAGTACCATTTAACACGATTTTAAACCTTTTAGAACCAACAAATCACAAAACAATTAAAAATGCACTTTTACAACGCAGATACCCTAAAACTTTTCACAAAAACTCTTTAAATGCATATTATTTGCCAAAATATGAAATTGATCTGTACAAGAAAGCAAACGTTTTACAAAAGAAGTTTTATCCAAAAAATATTTACTATGAAAAAGATGCAACTGACAACGAACTGTTTACAAAAACAAAGACTTTATTTAAAAATGCCACTTTTAAAGAGATAAGTTGTTTAAAAGATTTTACAAAAGGAAGCTCTTTTACATTAACAGACTACAATAATAGATGTGACAATTTACTTTTAGTAAAAGAAAAGTATGACTTTTTTAAGAAATGTCCTTGTTCACAAAACGTAGTAAGCTGTGGATACTCTATTATGAATTTAGGTATGGGCTGTATTTATGACTGCAGTTATTGTTTTTTACAAGGATACCAAAATGCGCACGGAATTATTATCCCTTACAACATAGATGATTATTTAGTTGACGACAAAATAGTAGCATCTACAAAAGGGTTTTTTAATTATAATCGAATTGGGAGCGGGGAGTTTACAGACTCTTTAATTTTTGATGACATTACAAACTTTTCTAAAAAAATTATCAACTATTTTAAACACAAAAAAAATATTTATTTTGAGTTTAAAACAAAAAGTACTAATATACACACCCTTTTATCTTGCGGTGGGACAGAAAACATTGTTATAGCTTGGAGTGTAAACGCAACAAAAATGACTGTTGAAAACGAGTTTAAAACACCATTAATTCAAGAAAGATTATTTGCTGCAAAAAAGTGTGCACTAGCTGGTTTTAGCACGGCATTTCATTTTGATCCAGTAATTTATTATGATGGTTGGAAGCAAGGATATAAAGAAACAATAGATATGATTTTTGATATTGTACCAAACACTAGTATTAAATGGATAAGTATTGGAACACTTAGAATGCCTACAACACAAAAAACAGTTATTGAAAATCGTTTTCCTCAAACTGATATTCTTAATGGAGAACTACTTCTAGGGAAAGATTTTAAGTTAAGGTATGACAGCAATTTAAGAATTGAAATTTACAAATATTTAGCACAATATATTAAATCTAAAAAATCAAAGGCAATTATTTACCTATGTATGGAAGATAGTAATATATGGAAAGCAGTCTTTAACAGTTAAGTCATTTTTATGTTGACTCTACATAGGCAAAATATAAAAGATAAATTCAAAAATTTTTACATATCACTAGTTGTATTTATATGAAAAATAAGATAATATGATATACACTTTTGATAAAAACAATAGAAAATGGATAATATATTAACTATTAAACAAAACTTAGCAAATCGTGTTCGCAAACGACGCAAAGAAATTAAACTGTCACAACTTATGCTGTCATGTAAATCACAGGTATCTCTTGGATCTATAAAACGCTTTGAGCAAACTGGAGAGATATCATTGTCTTCTCTTTTGCGTATTGCTGTTGTTCTTGACTATGAAACAGACTTTAATCAGCTTTTTACACGTAGAAATTACCAAAGCTTAGATGAAATTATAAATGCAAAATAAAGTTATAAATGTATTTTATCATGGAAATAAAGTAGGACGTGTTGCCATGACAGACACGCGTTGCTGCGCTTTTGAATATGACAAAGCTTGGCTGTCTGATGGTTTTTCTATATCTCCTTTTAAACTTCCTCTTGAGAAAAAAGTCTTTATAGCAAATACAGGCCCTTTTGATGGAAACTTTGGTGTATTTAATGACAGCTTGCCTGACGGTTGGGGCAGAATGCTTATAGATCGTATGCTTGTAAAAAAAGGAGTTAACCCTGCACAAGTATCGATTTTAGACAGACTTGCAATTGTAGGGACCAGTGGAATGGGGGCCTTAGAATATAAACCTGAAACTATTCTTTCTACAGCATCTGTAACAACAAATGATATAAATAAACTAGCAGAAGAAGCACATAATATGTTAAACGAGAACACATGTACAGAAAATGCCCTTGACGATCTTTTAAAACTAGCAGGAGCTTCAGGTGGTGCACGTCCCAAAGTTTTGTTGAGAATAGATAATGAAAGTTGGCTTATTAAATTTTGTGCGTTGAGCGACCCTAAAAACATGGGAAAGCAAGAATATGAGTATTCTATAATAGCAAAGAAATGCGGTATAAATATGCCTGAAACACGCCTCTTTAAAAATAAATATTTTGGTGTAGCCCGCTTTGACCGTAAACCAAATGGAGAAAGAGTTTTTGTGCTCTCAGCAAGTGGATTGCTTGAGTCTTCACACCGTTATCCTTCACTTGATTATGTTGATTTACTCAATGCAACTTTAAAATTAACAAAAAGCTATGCAGAAATGGAGAAAATGTTTAGAATTATGTGCTTTAATGTTTTTGCTCATAATCGGGATGACCATTCTAAAAATTTTTCATTTTTGTACGATAATAACAGTTGGATTGTATCCCCTGCTTATGATCTTGTATATGCAGAAGGAATGGGTGGAGAACATGCCACTACAATTAATGGCGAAGGCAAAAAACCAAACGAAACAGACATAATTAATATTGCAGAAAAAGTAGGGTTAAATTTAAATAGAACTAAACATATTCTTAGTACAATAAAAACTTACATATACCAACTCCCACCCGCACCGCATAAACATTCAAACTTCCCACCAACTCACCCTGACATATAGTAGTTTGCTTGGTCTAGTTTAGAACCTTATCTACGTTACTAGAGCAATCCAGCATAGTTCACTAAGTCATTAATCAACCATTCATACGCCGCATAAACACTCAAACTTTCCATCACTTAAGTGTAGTTTGGCTGGTCTAGTTTAGAACCTTATCTACGTTACTAGAGCAATCGCAACAAACATTTAATCAAATTAGCAAACTTGCAAAATAATAAGACAAAAAAGACTTATATGTATTTTGCTTCATACAGTGCTAATTTGCAATATTAAATGTTTATTGCTCATAAAACGCTCTTTGAGG
>JAISOG010000019.1 GCA_031275795.1 Candidatus Endomicrobiellum incisitermitis | reverse complement strand
TTGATATCTTGGTGGCGGCTAATAAGCTCTTGAAGTTGATTGTTGGAGGGTTGATGTAAGCGTAAAGATTCCTGCATTTTTTGACCATAGATAGTAAGCATTTTAGCATCAATTTTGTCAGATTTGGCATTTTGACCATAGCTTGAAATAAATAAACGAACTTTACGACCTTGAGCCCTATGGACATTAAATCCATTAGAGAAAAGATAGTTGACAAGGAGGTTCTCATAACCACCAGTTAAGTCAACAAGGACAAGGGTATCATTAGAAGGGGAAATAGATTTAAGTAAAAGATTAAAGCCAGAAGGATCATTAGGAAAAGAAAAGAAAGAATTGGTCATTGAAACAAAGACGTCTAAATTAGATTTAGAAACGTCAATACCGACAAAATGAGAGTAAATAGAGTTAGGCATAAAAGCCTCCTTAAGAAATGGTAATAAGCTAGCTTACAATTGTTCACAAGCGTCATAAGAGAATTATGAGCTTTGGCAACCCATCAAGCTATTATTACCTAGAGGCGTTGGAGATTGTGATGTGTACGGGCAATTAAGCCCTATATTTGATCAATCGTCCAACGCCTTTTACTCTTTATTATATTCTTTTTTTAAGGAACAACAACCCACTTATGTTTATAGTATTACTATTAATTTATCTACATTAGTAGCACTACCATCCCCGAGTACAGAACACTGACAAACGGATAATTGAACCTTCTGCTTTTTTGAAAAATTGTTTAATCATTTGACAAAATACATGTTATTTTGTTTAATCGTTTGACAAAATGCTATTATGGTGGCTGAATATGGAACTTAATAAGCTTATAGAATTAAACAGATTGGCTAAGGAAGGAGTTGTACAATATTCTAGCTATAGAAAACTTTATTTTGAATTATTACAAGATAAAGGGAAACATTTTGTTGGTATTGTTGGACCAAGGGGTGTAGGTAAAACCATTACATTAAGACAACTTGCCGTAAATATTCCTAGGTCATTTTATATATCAATGGAATCTTTCGACGGTAGTATGTTTAATATATTAAAGGAATTAAAAGAGAAGTTTAAAATAGAAACATTCATGTTAGATGAAGTTCACAGTTACAGTGATTTTGATAAGGAAATCCAAAGCGTTTATGAACTTTTAAACGTAAAAATTTTTTTCACAAGCTCTACAGCTCTTTCCATGTCGAAATATAGAAATGATATGTCAAGAAGAGTTTTGCTAAAACATTTGCATCCGTTTTCTTTTAGGGAATATCTTACATTTAAAGGGAAAAATGATATACCTCAATTAACATTTGACGATTTTATAAATAAAGAAATAGCTGAAAGTATTTTGCCTTTAGGCGAGTATTTTTATGAGTATATTAAAGGTGGCTTAATGCCGTTTGCTTTGCATGAACCTGATGTTCTTCCTCTTTTAGATAGTATACTAAACTCAGTAATTTATAAAGACATTCCTAGAGTAAACAAAAATATTACTATGGGAGATCTCAGTATCATCACTAAACTTGTTAAGTTTATTGGATTATCCTCACTTGACGGAATCAATTATTCAAGCATTGCAAGAAATTTAAGTATAACTAAGTACAAAGCAGAACAATATATTTCACTTTTAGAACAAGCTTTTATTACACAAATTATACTACCTGAAGGTTCAAACATTTTAAAAGAACCAAAAATATTATTAAGTTTACCATATCGTTTACTTTATCAAAAGTTTGATTTGGCACTGGGAGGTCTAAGAGAAGATTTTTTTGTTCAATCTTGTAAAATTCTTGGTAAAAATATTTCTTATTTGAAATCTACAGTTGGAACAAAAACACCAGACTACATGTTTTCGGATACAAATATAGTGCTAGAAATTGGTGGGAAAGGAAAAGGAAGAAGTCAATTTAAAGGCGTAAAATTCGGTAAGAAAATTATATTATCCGATTCCTACGAGTATAATACATATGACAAGAAACCACTTTTTGCATTTGGTCTTATTGAAAAATAACTTTTTTGCCCACTTTGTTATTTGTAGTTCAGTCCCAATAGTCTTTAGTATTGAAATAGCATTTTCCCTTATACTTTAAGAGTAATTTTGAGATAATCGTTTATTAGCAGCACTATCAAGTTATGGTGTAGCACAACCAAATATATTTATAATGATAATTTAAGTTTTTTGATATTTTCAAGTACAACTTTTTTAATTTTGTCAGGAACCTCGGGACTAATATTTTTGTTTGATAAGTTTATTTCTACATCAACAGATTTGGGCAGCAGTTCACACATTTCTAAAAACTCTTTTTTGAACATTGAAAAAGAATATTCAACATTGTTACACAATGTTTGCCAGTCATGATTACTAATATTTTCTTTTTCGTAGGAAGATCCTATTTTCATAGCCATTTTTTTTGTTAGTATAGGATATGTTTCTGTAGATAAAATATCATAAGCTGGTGCCAATGTAGGTTTTTTGTTTTTGTAAAGTAAAGAGAAATTTTTGCCATGAGCATCATTATTGCCAATCAAATAGTTAAACATAATTGTTTTCATAAAGAGAAGTTTAGCTTTTGCAGGTAACTGTGTGATATTTAAAAGTTCAAAACATTGTTTAAAACCAGGCCCACCGTCAGCTTGATATTTGTTGATACTTAATATTCCTAATGCTTGACAAAAATCTTCCTGATGAATTCTCATAACGATATCTTTATTTAGTTCTCTGTCATAACGTTCAATAAGCAAATATGCAACATTTTTTGCCGATTTAATTTCAACTTTAGGAACGTTAATCCCTATTGCGCCTGCTAGACGCATACATATGTACTCGTTTAGGACACTTGCATTAAGATTTTTTATCAATGGCTTTAAAATATGTGTTGAGGGTGTACCATTTCTGGGAATACAAATTTTGCCATCTATCAAACTAATAGGAGCTTTGTCTTGTGTGCCTGCAAGAGACAATCTAACATCGTTGTTCTTTCCCATAAAAAATGGATGTTCTGGCAATGCTTCGATATGTTTGGATAAAGATTCTTCTGTTTGGGGATACCCTTCAATCTTAACCAATTGTGCTTTTTTTATAGGTTCTTCTTGAGCATGTAAAGACACTGCTCCTGCACAATCGTGCCCTATAGTCTTAAGAATAGCAAAATCGCTGTTAGCGTTTATTCCATATATCTTGGCTATATTGTTTCTAATATGTTCACTTTCTGGCAGAAGTCCATTGAAATACGGCCGACACTCTTTTTCAGAAAAAGATTTTTTATCTAAAGGCAAACTGTAAGAGATAGGGATTTTGGCAGTATCAGAATATGTAAAATGTAGTTTCCCATTTTTATCTTGTTCTAATATACCAACTTCTTCCCCAAATAAACGAACTGAAAGCTGTTTGGTGTTCATGTTAATCTATCTCTGGAATTTTAAAGTTTATTTCAATGCCAAGCATGTTAATTACTTTTAATGTTTTACCTAAAGAAGCAGTTTCTTTTCCTTTTTCCAAATCAACAATAAAACGTACTCCAACACCAGCCACAGCTGCTAGTTGGGATTGATTGATCTTTTGGCGTACTCTTACTTCTTTGATTAGTTTGCCGATTTCGTTTGGTTTTGTTATAAGCATAACACCCTCTAAATTTCCCGCTCGGGAAAAACTAGTTATATTATACATTATTTTTCTATGAAATTTCCCGCTCGGGAAAAAGGGTAACGATACTGTATATGCTTAACAGTTTGATTAGCGCCATTGCCAGAATTAGTGTGAACTCTAAACCGTTTTTAAGTTCTGTAGTTTGGTTGGTCTAGTTTAGAACCTTACCTACGTTACTAGAGCAATCGCAACAAACATTTAAACAAATTAGCAAACTCGCAAAATGAAAAGACAAAAAAGACATAAATGAATTTAGCTTCAAAGAGTGAATGAGGTCTGTCTAAAAAACTTAGCGCATATCCTTACTATGCGTTTTTTGCCTTGCATTGTCAAAAAATTCACAGCAATTATAGGCGTTAGGGTTTTTTAAGAGACCCCTTTTGCAATATTAAATGTTTATTGCTCATAAATCGCTCTTAGAGGTAACTCCGATAAGGTTCTAAACTAGACTAAACAATTATATCTGTGTTGAGTCAAAAGCAGATCTAGTTTAGAATCTTATCTACGTTCCTAGAGCAATCGCAACAAACATTTAAACAAATTAGCAAACTCGCAAAATGAAAAGACAAGAAAGACATAAATGAATTTTGCTCAGACACTGCTAATTTGCAATATTAAATGTTTGTTGCTCATAAGCCGCTCTTAGAGGTAACTGCGATAAGGTTCTAAACTAGATCTGCAATTATCAACTATTTTCGAAACCAAATTATAAGAAATACTATTGACTTGTAATGCCATCTTTTGTCATTATCATCACTTCTTCATCAGTATTGGCCCTTACTTCACCATAATTAACAGCAGTAGATATGTTAAAACCATTACCTGCAACACTAAACGTGCTGTGAGTTACTAAATTAATTGTTTGGTCTGCTACACTTATACTTGGTGGGATAAGAAGATACAGGAAGAGGGTTGGTTTAATCTTTTCTTTCTCAAAATTGATAACTTTTTGAATGTATACTGCTTCTACATTAAAATTGGGCTGCCAGGGTGCTGTATATATACTGTTGACAAGCACTATTATAATATTTTAATATTATAATATAATATCAGGAGGTGCCCAGTGAAAAATCAAGTAAGTCTTACAATTGATGAGCAAATACTTAATTGGATTGATATGGAGCGCAACACAACTACACGTTCTACATTTATTAATCAAATTTTGAAAAAGACATACAATGAATTCAAACAGTCTTTTGATTGGGAAACTGAAGACAAAATCGCAGAACAAAACATTAAAGAAAAGAAAACTAAGAAATTTAAAACCACAGAAGAAGCGTTAAAATGGCTAAAATCTTAGAATTTACAGAACGTTTTAAAGAAAATTATAAAGCGCTGCCAATTAAGTTACAAGAGCTTTTTGATAAAAAATTAGCTCTTTTTGTTAACAACCCTTTCCATCCTTCTCTTAACACTCATAAATATAAAACATCTGAAAAAAGTTCAATATACGAAGCATATATTAACGTTTCTTATAGGTTCACTTTTGAGATGACAAAAGAAAAATATATTTTCCGAAATGTCGGTCCTCATAAAATAATAGATAGAGGAACGGTGTAGAGGAACAGTGTAAAAGTTTGCATACACTGTCTTGATAATTTGTTCTAGTTTTTATTTTTACCCCTATATCCGGCGGACTTGCCGCGGGGAAGCGCTAAAAGTAGTATAATTAGGGAATGGAAACGCTCATAAAATATAGGGGAGTAATATTTGTAAACCAACCAGCATCTTTATTTTCATGAGCCATTCCTATCTCAGCTTGAGATGTTCTATATTCGCTATAATCATAGAATAAAGCTAATATAAAAATGTCTTTTCACTAAATCTTCTAAATCCATTTTCTCTTTTAAACTGCCATAAAAGCTATCAACATAACCATCATCCATATCTGGCATATCGTCCTTTACAACAAAATTACATCCAGCATTTTCCACTTAAAAGAATCTCTATAGGTAAAAAATACAATTCTCTAAAAGTTAGTTAATTTTGATTGTCTAGTAACCAATCAATTACGTTTACTTGAATTATCCCATTATGATTATTTGTTTCAGTGTCCATGGTTATTAAGAATTTTTCATAATTATCAAGGTTGTCAAAAGCACGCAATTGTCGTTTTAAGGTTTTTTCATCTCTAACAGTTAAGGACACTTGATAATATGCCAATGCACCGTCTTTCTTTTTAACAACAAAATCAATCTCATAATCTTTGTTTTTCCCAATCCATATCTTTTCATAACGGCGCAGCAATTCTAAGAAAACTATATTCTCTAATACTTTGCCATAATCTACTTTAGCAGAATCAGAGAATAAATTGCCAAATGTCATATCAACACAATAATATTTCTTGTTGGATTGTAAAATTTTTTTTCCCTTTAAATCATACCTATTAACCGGATATAATATAAAACCGTCCGATAGGGATTTAAGGTATTTTTCAACAGTATGATTTGACACTTTACGATAGTTTGCTGTAAGATAATCTGAAATCTTTTTAGGATTAGTGATATTGCCTATGTTATCAAACATATATTTAATAACGTCTTCTAAAATCAAAGTGTTTTTGATTTTTTCTCGGGCAACAATATCTTTATAGATAATAGTTTGATAAATATTTTGTAAATAATCCTTAACACCTGAGGGGTCATCTTTAAATAACTCCACAGCATAAGGGAACGAGCCATAATTGATATAATTATCGTATATGCGGTTTATATTTAATTTATCTTCAAAAGCAGATGTAAACTCTTTAAAAGATAACGGCAACATTTTTATTTCTATATATCTGCCAGTTAAAATGGTGGCTAAATCTTTTGATAAAAACTTTGCGTTAGAACCTGTAATATAAACGTCAGTATTTTTTTGGATATACACAGAATCTACTACCTTTTCAAAGTCAGTAACACTTTGCACTTCATCAAGGAATATATAAGTCTTTTTGTCGTTGTGTATCTTATTTTTTAAATATTCATATAGTCTTACGTGGTCTAAAAGATCGTGGTATGCCATATTTTCAAAGTTTATCTGAATAATTTGATCTTGCTTCACTCCGCTTTGTAACAACTCTTGGGCAAACATCTTTAAAATCGTGGATTTGCCGCACCTGCGGACCCCACTAACCACTTTTATAAGATCTTTATCCTTATATAGACGTAGCTTTTTAAGATATTGTTCTCTTTCTATCATGAAATCTATATTACAACAAAATCAGAGAAAAAGCAATCAAAATGGAACTATACTTCCAAAAAGACAACAAAAATGAAAGTTTTGGAAATTGAAAGTGTCATTTATCATATTCATCTGCCAATATCACTATCTGTTGCCCTGTACTTTTATATAACTTCTCTATAAGCTTCTAAAATCTGGGTTCTATTACACGTTCTACATTTATTAATCAAATTTTGAAAAAGACATACAACGAATTCAAACAGTCTTTTCCATCCGTCTCTTAACACTCATAAATATAAAACATCTGAAAAAAGTTCAATATACCAAGCATATATTAACGTTTCTTATAGGTTCACTTTTGAGATGACAAAAGAAAAATATATTTTCCGAAATGTCGGTCCTCATAAAATAATAGATAGAGGAACAGTGTAAAAGTTTGCATACACTGTCTTGGTAATTTTGTTCTAGTTTTTGTGTTTTCTGGAGATATAAGTACTTTTGTTCAATGACATGTTTTTTACAAAAACAGTTTCCACTTTAGATGCGTATAAAAAAGATATTGCAAACATCAGTACAAATAACGTAACCCTTAACTATTTAATCATAAGATCTTGATGCATTATGAGTCCTCTTCTTAGTTTGTTTAATTTCAAACAAAACTTAACAATTATTTTCCTATACAAAAAGTAGAAAATATGGTATCTAAAATGTCTTCTTTAACTTCAATACCTAAAATTTCGTTTAATGCTTTTTGTGCTACTTGCGCATGGAAACAGGCAAGTTCGTCTGCATCTTTTTTAGAAAGTTCTAATTTTGTTTTTTGTAGTGCTTCTAAAGCGTTGTTTAGCAAAGTGTAATGCCTGGAATTTATCATTAAGTTAGTGCTTTGTATATCATTTACACCAACAACTTTTGTAAGTTTTTCTAAAAGTGTAAAGACCCCTGTTTCTTTTTTTGCAGAGATTTTTATTTTGGTGGCAGCCAATTTAGAAAATAACGAATTGTTGTCAATATTTAGTTTTTGTGGTAAATCAGACTTGTTTAGTACGGCAATTATAGGAATACTTAATTTTTCTTTGTTTAATATGTTAGCAATTTGCACGTCATCTTTGTCTATTGGTAGAGAACTATCAAAAATCCAAACTAAAACATCTGCTGAAAAAATAGTTTCTTTAGTTTTTTCTTGTCCTAAAAGTTCTATAGAATTTTCTGTATGTGTTCTAATGCCAGCTGTATCTATTACTGTAAGAGGGACTCCATAACAGTCTATAGTTTCTTCTATTGTGTCTGTTGTTGTGCCTGCAATATCTGTAACTATTGCTCTGTTTTTACCTAAAATTGCGTTCAGTAAAGAAGATTTCCCTGCATTAGGTTTGCCAATAAGTGCAACTTTTATACCGTTTTGAAGAACTTTGCTTACTTTATAAGATTTTAAAAGACTCTCTATATCTTTTATGCAAGTTTCAACACGAGCAAGTTTTTCTTCCCTAGACAAAAATATAATATCTTCTTCAGGGTGGTCTAAGGTTACTTCCATAAAAGCAAGAAGGTTTGTGATAGAGTTTTTTATACTTTTTATTTTTGTAGAAAAAGCTCCCTTAACGTTATTTAAAGCAGCTTTTACAGATGTGGATGTCTTGCTTGTTATTAAGTTGCAAACAGCTTCTGCTTGAGTAAGATCTTTTTTCCCATTTAGAAAAGACCTGTAAGTAAACTCTCCAGGCTCAGCGGGGCGTGCGCCAGCTTTGTATAAAAGGGTTAATATTTCGTTTATTATTACTGGATTGCCATGGGCAGATATTTCTACTAAATTTTCGCCGGTATAAGTGTTTGGTGCATAAAAAAAAGAGCAAAGCACCTCGTCTTTTTTCTCATTACCGTCTACAATAAATCCGTACTTAATTTGATTATCTTTACTAGAAGACGTTTTAAATACTTTGTTTAAAATATCAAAAGAGTTGTTTCCTGACATACGTATTACTGCAATTGCAGATT
Organism: Candidatus Endomicrobiellum incisitermitis; assembly: GCA_031275795.1. Lineage (GTDB taxonomy): Bacteria > Elusimicrobiota > Endomicrobiia > Endomicrobiales > Endomicrobiaceae > Endomicrobiellum > Endomicrobiellum incisitermitis. The sequence continues at coordinate 7,019 of JAISOG010000019.1, read as the reverse complement.
TACCGGCCGCTGTTGACAGGGCTGCTATAGTGTCTTCCTTTAAGTAGTTCATAAGTATTTAACCATCAAACATCTAATAATTTACTCGTATTATAACATAAATATAAATAGTTTTGTTGGTCTAGTTTAGAATCTTATCTACGTTACTAGAGCAATCGCAACAAACATTTAAACAAATTAGCAAACTCGCAAAATAATAAGACAAGAAAGACTTATATGTATTTAGCTTCAAACATGGGGTCTGTCTAAAAACCTTAGTGCATATCCTTACTATGCCTTTTTTGGCACTGCTGCGTTAAAAAACTTGTGTTTATGACACGATAAACCCTGCGTTTTTTGCCTTGCATTGTCAAAAAATTCACAGCAATTATAGGCACTAGGGTTTTTTAGACAGACCCCTTTTGCAATATTAAATATTTATAGCTCATAAGCCGCTCTTAGAGGTAACTCCGTTAAGATTCTAAACCAGACCAAGCTAACTGTTTATGTGTAAAGTGAGTCTAAAAGTCCAATATTGTTTGAACTTTTACAAAAGGTTAGACCCCTAGAGATGATAATGATATTACATTTACGCCATCTGGACGTTTGTAACTTATCCCTGTACCCACAATTATATTTAAAGATGTGGGGCGCTTTGATATATTCTTAGTTATTTCTATTAAGTTTTTTGCAGCTGTATCAACAAGCGATGGCCCTAATTTAATTTCAAATGCTGCCCACTCCCCAGCATCATTTTGTACTATAGCATCTATTTCTTTGTCATTGGAATCTTTGTAATGGTACACTAAAGCATCATTTGCCTGTGCATAAACACGCAAATCATGAATTACTAAAGACTCAAACAAAAAACCCAAATATTCAGGATTTTTTAACAAACTTTCTTGATTTAATCCCAAAATGCTAATAGCCAAAGACACATCTGCAAAATGTCTTTTTGGGGCTTTTCTTAACTGTGCAGATGATCTAATATGAGTATTCCATGCAAGTTGATTTTCAATTATCATTAACCGTTCTAAGGTATCTAGATAATCACTTACAGTTAATCTTGTAATACTTTCTGAATATTGTTTTATATCTTTAGTTAAAGTTTCGATATTTGCAGCAGTAGAAATATTTCTTGCTAAAGATTTCAATAACGCTTTTATTTTGTTTGGGTCTCGAGAAATTTTTGACACTTTGGACAAATCTACTTCCGCTAATAAATCAATATAAGCTTTATTAATTCTTTTTGCAGATTCAACAGACTTGTTGATATTAGTGGGCCATCCTCCTATAATTAGTCTATTTATTATATTATTGATAGAAATCTTTTGGATTTCAGGTTTTATTTTATCTGTCTTTAATAAAGCGCCTAGAGATATTGTCCCGGATGAAAAACCCAATTCAAACCAAGACATCGTTCTCATAACTGAAATTGTAAAACGCCCTGCTCCAGAATGTGTTTTTGTTGTTTCAACAGGATTTGCAGAGCCTGTTAAAATAAACTGCCCTGGTTTTTGTTTTTTATCTACATTATGGCGAATATAATTCCATAAAAGAGGTTGTTCTTGCCACTCGTCAATCAAGCGCGGAGTTTGCCCATCAAGCAAAACTTCTGGATTAAAATCCATAAAGGTTTTTACTTTTGGATCTATATCAACCTGAAGTCTACTTTTTGCAAATTGCATTGCTGTTAAAGTTTTTCCACAAGACTTAGGACCTTTTATCAAAAGTGCCCCGCTACTTTTTAGATTTTTTTGGATCTCTACTTCTATGATACGTCGTTTATATATCATGTTACCTCCATGCTATACAAAATAAGCATATAATAATATACAAAAAAAATCAATTTCAACATACAAGATATGGCAATATTGCTATACATAAAAATCTTACTTGACTGAAGTCTTAGTACAGTAATTTTGTTATTTGTAGCCACTTATATGATGTTAAAATTAATATAAAATAGTTGTCCACATCTGACTTGCTCTTGATAAAACTTAAAGATGGTCCTTAGATAAATTTACGATTTTTATAAATTATAAATATCAAGAGGAAAGTGAAGACTGAAATATATTTATCTGTGGTGTTAATACTGATGTGGGTGGCAAATTTAGAATAACTTGAGTCACACTAAAATCTTTACAAACAACATAAAGGCAATAATCGCATAAAAAGGTAACAATTGTTTGTTAGTTTGCTGTATAGATTTGTTATTTGTTAATAGTTCATACCCAATAAATAAAATAATAGTAGTTATAGATATTAGCGAAAATATTAAAGATGCAGTATAGACTACAAAAGAGATAATAATAAAATACTTGTCTTGATTGTATTTTAAGCCAGTAGCGTCTTTTAAAGTATAAATAAATAATGCTGTTAATGAGCCAGCTATACTAATAAAAGAAAAAAAAGAAAAATTTATACATATACCAAGCAATATTCCAAAGGCGAAAACTAATAAAAACTTTGAACTTAATTTTGACACGAAGCCTCTTTAGTACTTTATTAATTGTAATGAGGAATTATACATATTATATGTGGTTTAAGGCCAAGGTGCTGTTTAAATTGATAATTCGTTAATTATGATTTGCTACAATTTGCCACAGCGCAAGTTATGAGGAAATTAGTTAGATGTCCCAAATTGGCAGAGCCAACGTAGTTTCGTTTAAAGGTAATGGAGATTGACGAAGGCAAATAACAGCACCAGTCCCGACTTTTAGTTTGAATTGTTCTAATAAGTGAAAATTTTTAATATCATTTTTTGAAGGGAAGGTCGTTTTTTTTTACTTCTATCGGATAAAGAACTCCTCCATCTTCTATAATAAAATCAATTTCCCTTTGTTCTTTATCTCTATAAAAGTAAATGTTGGGCTCTTTTCCATTATGCCAATAACTTTTTAATATTTCTATAAAAGCGTAAGTCTCTAAAATCCTAGCGTCCATATATTCTGCCTCAAGTATTCCGGGACTATTCATTTTTGCTAAAAATGAGCATAATCCATTATCTAGAAAATATATTTTAGGCGTTTTTATAATGCTGTTTGTAGGATTTCTATAATATGGTTCTAGCAATTTTACAATGCCTGAACGTTCAAGACCTCCTATCCAAATTTTAGCTGTTCTTTGATCTATCCCGAGTTCTTTACTTATATCAGCATAATTTAAAAGAGTTCCTGTTCTTACTGATATGGCTCTTATAAAATTGTGAAATTTTAATTCGTTCCCTCTTATATTTAGATCGTTTCTAACATCTCTTTCAATATAAGATTGTAAATAAGACTTATAAAATGTCTAGAAACCTTTTTAATTACTGGCAACATTGTTCTTTCTAACATATATTATTTTCCAATATTATTACATCTAACTGTAATAATATTAAACATTTGCATGATTGTCGATTTATTATAGCGTTTTACAAGAAGTTTGTTTTTGTACGACATTAATAAGGTCTAACCATTGAGACATGAAACCGAAGTTACTAGAGCCAGCTTGCTATTTAAACCCCTTAGACATTTTATTTAAGGATAAGAATTTATAACTAACAACCTAAACTAAGCGCTCTTTCTACTTGTTTTAAGTCAGTGTCAGTAGCAGAACATCCGTCTTTTGTAAGTGGAACAAACTGTGCAGCTAAATTTTCTTCTTTTAGCATTTTAAATGCTAGGTCGCCTTCAAAAAAGCAAGCAATGCCAACAACAGCTTGCGGTTTTTGGTCTTGTATAATTTTAGTTATTGTTCTTCCACCTTTTACAACGTATAGTGCCATATAGTTTAAGTTTTTTGCAAGTTTACTTATTTGAGCTATTTTACAAGCGCCACACTCTGCACATATATAATAACTATCTTTTTCAATAGCAGTGCACACAGCAGTGTTTCTCATACAGTGGGGAGCAAAAACAAGACGTCTGTTAGATGGCACGGAAGCAAACTTTTTTTCTTGCAGTTTGTTTTGCTTAGCTGTAAAAGCTATATAGGACTGTTGTTTACTTTTTTTGACTAACTTACACAATTTCATAAAAGAATTCTAACAAAAAGTTGATTATAAGGTCAAAAAAAGATAGAATCAATCGTCTGTAAAAGTTCAAACATATTAGACTTTGAAAATATATAATCCTTTGAGAAAGGAAGGGAATCCTTCCTTTAACAAAGTCAAAATTTTTGAGGTTCTAATATGAGCTATATTCAAATTTACCACAAAATTGGAGCAAAAGGGGCAATAAAAGGGCTGCAAAAAGCAGTAGTAGAAAGCCAAATAAGTCAAGAAGCAAAATACCGTAAAAGAGTCATAGAGCATTATCAACGATTTGGTCTAGAATCAACATTAGATGCCTATGCAATAAGCAGGGCAACGATGTACATTGGTATAATACCAAAAAGGTTCATCAAGGGTTAAATTGGCAAACGCCTTTTGATTTTACTCAACAGTGCTTAATGCTTCAAAAGTCTAATATGTTATGAACGCGTACACTTTGCAAGTTGTGGTTTTAATTTATTATACAAATGGAATGATAATTTAAAAGCTTCCCATCAAAAATGTATGCAGGAATTATATTCTTTTGCTGAAAAAACCTTTTATTATGTAGTACAATTCTCTTAAAGAAATTAAGGAAGGCTTTAAGACGAAGACTAATAAATTTTATTGATGGGATTTAAAATGATAGACCCAAAAATTTCTTGCATAGCTCCAAGTTTTAATAATGGAAAATTTGTAAAGTTTTTTATAGAAAGTATACTAAACCAAACTGAACAAAATTTCGAATTAATTATAGTTGATGATTTTTCACAAGATAATAACGTTGACGAGATACTAAAATTTAAAGATAAAAGAATAAAACTTATCAGACATGAATATAACAAGGGGATAGGACAAGCTCTAAATACAGCATTTAACGTTGCAAAAGGCGACTATATTGTTTTGACTGGAGCTGATGATATTTTTGAGCCAGAACATTTTGCGACAGTAGCAAAATATCTTGATAAAAATCCAAATATAGGGGCATATTATTGTAGTTTAAGTCTAATTGATGAAAATAATAATGAAATAAAAGATATTAGCAATAAATATATCAGGAAGGATATAGACAGATTTAGTATACTTCGTACAATTTTTTTCCTTGGTAACAATTTATTAGATCCTGGCAAAACTATTAGACGGGAAATTGTAAAGAAACAAATTCCTTTTAGTAATAGTCTGCTTCCTACACTTGATGTTAAAAGTCATGTGGACACTGCTTTAATGGCAGACGTATATGTGAGTGAGCAAAGACTTGTAAAGTATAGATTATCAGGAGTTAGCAATACTAATATAGATTATTTTAAAAGAGAGCAATTGGAAATAGATTTGTTAATGAATAGTTTTTTACAAATAAAAAATGTTCAATTGCTAGAAAAGATATTTGAATCAGAGATTAAACAAATTGGCTTAATTCCATTTAAAGATACTATTCCATACTTTTTAGGTAGAATGGCTTTATTGTCAACCAATAATACAAGAAAAGAATGGGGATATAGAATAATTTTAAATTTTTTAAACAATGAAAAAAATTCTTTGATTGTTTATAAAAAGTATAATCAAAGTTATAAAGATATACATAATTTAATTGAAATATTGCCAGGGTATTCATTAAAACGTATGCTAACTTTTGTTAAAGTAAAAGCAAGAAAGCTTAGAAAAATCAAAGTTTTTGTGTATAATATGTTTACTTACAGAAAAAAATAATTATTTAAAGACTATCAATAAGGACAAACTATGCCTTTTGAATTTCAAAAATTGGAAATAGAAAAAGTAATTTTAGTTAAACCAAAAATTTTTGGCGATAATCGTGGCTTTTTTATGGAAACTTATGAAAAGTTAGAGTTTGCTCAACATGGCATAGATGTTGAGTTTAATCAAGATAATCATTCAAAATCCAAAGCTCATGTACTTCGAGGCCTTCATTACCAAAAACCTCCGCATGAACAAGCGAAACTTATGCGTTGTTTACAGGGGCAAATTTATGATGTTGCTGTTGATATAAGAAAAGAGTCAAAAACTTTTGGTAGATGGGTAATTGTTGAACTGTCAGAAGAAAATAAAAATATGCTTTACATTCCCAAAGGATTTGCACATGGTTTTGTAGTAATGTCAAAGGACGCGCAGATAGTATATAAAGTTAGTGGGAAATATTCTCCAGAGCATGAATGTGGAATTATTTGGAACGACAAAACATTAAACATTGATTGGAAAATTAAATTTGAACCAATTTTAAGCGACAAAGATAAAAATTGGAAAGGCTTGTGTATATGAAACTACTTGTAACAGGTGGAGCAGGTTTTATTGGTAGTTGTTTTATAAGACATATGTTAAACAAGTATTGTGAGTATAAAATTTTAAACTTAGATGCTCTTACATATGCTGGAAACATTTCAAATCTTAACGATGTAAAAGATAACCCTAACTATAAATTTGTTCAAGGGGATATTTGTGATAAAGAATTAGTACACCAGTTAGTCAAAGATGTTAATGGGATAGTAAATTTTGCTGCAGAAAGTCATGTTGATCGTTCAATTACAGGCCCAGAAATTTTTATTGACACAAATGTTAAAGGAACATTAAATCTTTTACAAACAGCAAAAGATGCTGGAATTGACCGCTATCTGCAGGTTTCAACAGATGAGGTTTATGGTAGTCTTGGTCCACAAGGTTATTTTTACGAAACAACTCCAGTTGCTCCTAATTCCCCATATTCTGCATCAAAAGCAAGCGCTGATATGCTAGTTCAGGCATATTTTGAAACGTATAAACTCCCTACGTTAATTACTAGATGTTCAAACAATTATGGACCTTACCAATATCCTGAAAAACTAATACCATTTTTTGTGTTACAGTTGTTAAAAGGGAAAAAAGTGCCAGTTTATGGTGATGGGTTAAATGTTCGTGATTGGCTTTATGTTTATGATCACTGTGCAGCTATAGATGTAGTTTTACATAGAGGTAAAATTGGCCAAGTGTATAATGTTGGTGGCCATAATGAAAAAAGTAATTTAGAGATTACGCA
>JAISOG010000029.1 GCA_031275795.1 Candidatus Endomicrobiellum incisitermitis | reverse complement strand
TATTTGGCTTTCTACTACTGCTTTTTGCAGGGCTTTTATTGTCTGTTTTGCTCCAATTTTGTGTTAAATTTGAATATAGCTCATATTAGAATCCCTCAAAAATTTTGCCTTTGTCAAAGCAAGGATATCCTTCCTTTCTCAAAGTATTATATATTTTCAAAGTCTAATATGTTTGAACTTTTACAACTTCTGTATCAGCCATATACAAAGTTGGTCTAGTTTAGTATCTTAACGGAGTTACCTCAAAGAGCGGTCTATGAGCAATAAACATTTAATATTGCAAAAGGGGTCTGTCTAAAAAACCCTAATGCCTATAATTGCTGTGAATTTTTTGACAATGCAAGGCAAAAAACGCAGGGTTTATCGTGTCATAAACACAAGTTTTTTAACGCAGCAGTGTAGAAAAAGGCATAGTAAGGATATGCGTTAAGGTTTTTAGAGAGACCCTATGCAGTGTCTGAAGCAAAATTCATTTAAGTCTTTCTTGTCTTTTCATTTTGCAAGTTTGCTAATTTGATTAAATGTTTGTTGCGATTGCTCTAGTAACGTAGATAAGGTTCTAAACTGGACCAAACAAATTATTTCGCAGTATTGGTCTAGTTTAGAATCTTAACGAAGTTACCTTAAAGAGCGGCTTATGAGCAATAAACATTTAATATTTCAAATTAGCACTGTCTGAGCAAAATACATATAAGTCTTTTTTGTCTTATTATTTTGCGAGTTTGCTAATTTGATTAAATGTTTGTTGCGATTGCTCTAGTAACGTAGTTAAGGTTCTAAACTAGACCAATATATGTCAGGAGGTGAGGTGGTGGAAAGTTTAAGTGTCTGTACGACGTATGTGTGATTGCTCTAGTAACGTAGATAAGGTTCTAAACTAGATCAAACAAAATATATCTTAGCAGTACCACCTAAAGATAAGTTACCAGTGTATTTTTGATATACGTTCTATAGCTTCATTGATTCTTGATACAGAAACAGTAAGAGCAAATCTAACATATCCTTCTCCACTTTTCCCCATACCATTACCAGGAGTACAAACAATAGCTGCCTCATCTAACAATTTCTCAACAACTTGCGATGAAGTGTAACCTTTAGGTACTTTTGCCCACACATAAAAAGATGCTTTAGGCAAGCTAACTTCCCAACCTAACTTTTTCAAACCTTCAACTAAAACGTCTCTGCGCTCTTTATATATTTTCCTATTACTTTCAACACAATCTTGGCAAGAAGAAAGAGCAGTAATAGCAGCTTCTTGAACCGCTTGGAAAACTCCAGAATCATAGTTGTCTTTTACTTTTAAGACGCCTGAAACAATTTCTTTATTACCACAAACCCAACCTATACGCCAGCCAGTCATATTGTAAGTCTTAGAAAGAGAGCCAAATTCTACTCCAACATCTTTTGCACCAGGCAATTCTAAAAAACTTAAAGGCTTTTCATTTTCATCATAATATATCTGGCAATATGCCGCATCTGCTGCAACAATTATATTGTTATCTTTAGCAAACTGTATAAGTTTAACATAGAATTCTTTAGGTGCTACTGCAGCTGTAGGATTATTAGGATAATTTACAAAAATTAATTTAGCCTTTTTGGCAATTTCTTTTGGTATAGCGTCTAAATCAGGTAAAAAATTATTTTTTTCAAGAAGAGGCATAAAGTATGGCACACCATCTGTAAAAATTGTACCTGTGTTATATACAGGATATCCCGGTTCAGATATTAAAACAACGTCTCCTGGGTTTACAAAACCCAAATGAATGTGCCCTATACCTTCTTTAGAACCTATTAATGCACAAACTTCCTCTACATTTAAATTTACGTTAAATCTTTTTTTATACCAATCACATACAGCTTGTCTATAAGATAGCAGTCCTGCACCAAAAGGATACTGATGATTTGCAGGTTTCTCAACAGACTCCTGCATAGATTTCACTATGTGCTCTGGAGTTGGTAGATCAGGATCACCAACACCTAAAGAAATAATATCTGCTCCTTTATTTATAGCTTCTTTTTTTTTCTTGTCTATTTCAATAAAAAGATAAGGTGGCAACTTTTTTAATTTTTCACTATAATCAATTTTCATCAGTTATCTCCTAAATTTGGAATAATTTTGAAAAAGTTTGTCTTTACTCAAGAATATATAATTGAATTGAAAGGTTATTCTATCCGATTCTATTTTTTAGATCTTTAAAAACTAGTCTGCCTCACCATTAATATAAAAATCGTTATTAGACAAATAACATGGAGTCTCCAAATTGATAGCTATGATTTTACCATGACAATTATTTTCTTTATACCATTTTAAAAAATCACAGAATTTCTTCTTCATAACAATATTTTTGTTGATCTTGAACAATACTCTTCATGTAATAACAAAACTTATCCTCTAGTCTAGAAAACTGATCTCTAACATCTTTTTCTAATGTCGTTAGAGACTTTTCATCGCAAGTTATAATAATGTTTGCTTTCCCATTATACCAACTAACATGAAACTGGAGATGTTTCATTCTAATTATTTGTAAGATCAAAGATCATTTCCATCGTATGAGTAGCCAGCTTATGGTCCTGTGCATTAACAACAATTAGATTCTCTAATAATAAAAATACACACAGTATGAAATCCAACAAATATTTTATAATTACCCTCTTATTTTTATTTTAAATTTAAAACATCTGCCATATCATATAGGCCAGGTTTTTGGTTTATAATCCACTTTGCAGCTCTTAAAGCACCTGCTGCAAACGTATCTCTGGAACTAGCTCTATGAGTTAACTCTATTCTCTCTCCAGGACCAACAAAATATACTGTATGGTCACCAACTATATCTCCAGCTCTTATAGAAAAAACTCCCACTTCGTCTTTTGTTCTCAACGAGTTAGTGCCATGCCTTCCATAAACAGCAATATCTTCACCTTTTTTACACTTTACAGATGCTACAACCTCTGCAAGTTTTGCTGCTGTTCCAGAAGGAGCATCTTTTTTTTTATTGTGATGAAGCTCTAATATCTCTACATCATAATCTGATATTTTTCTTGCAGACTCTTCAACAAGTTTAAATAAAAGATTAACACCTATGGACATATTTGGAGAAAAAACTATGGCTACACTTTTTGAAAATTCATCAATCTCTTGTTTTTGCTGCTCACTAAAACCAGTAGTACCAATAATGATAGGCACATTATACTTTTTTGCATGTCCTAAATTATTCAAAGTGCTTTCAGGATTTGTAAAGTCTATTATACCGTCAGCTTCTTGCAAAAATTTATCTAAATCTTTAGCAGAAGAAATGGCAGGATTTCCTGTACCAATTGCTTTACTGCCTTCACGTTCTAAAGCTGCTATAATTTCAAAGTTAGAATCCCCTTTTGCAAGATTTACTATTGTTTGTCCCATTCTACCAGCAGCACCACAAACAACTATTTTCATATTTAATTCCACCTTTACTTAATTAAACCAAACGATTTTAACCTATCTATCAATTTTAATCTGTTTTCATCTTGCATGGAACACATTGGAAGTCGCAAATCTTGTTTGCACATACCAAGAATACTGGCCGTAGTTTTGACAGGTATAGGATTTGTTTCTATAAACATAGCTCTTGCTAATGGAAGAAGTTTGTAATGAATTTTTTGAGCTTCTTTAATCTTTCCAACTTCATAAAATTTTATAAGAGCATTTACCTCTTTAGGAATTATATTCGACAAAACAGAAATAACACCTATCCCTCCTATAGACAGGACTGGTAAAGTTAAAGCATCGTCACCTGAAATAAGTTCAATATTTGTAACCAAAGATTTTATAATACTCATTTGCAACAACGAACCTGAAGCTTCCTTTACACCAACTATATTTTTACAGTCACTACAAAGTTTTGCTATAGTCTCAGGTTCAATATTAACAGACGTCCTTGCAGCTATGTTATATAGAACTATAGGTATGTCAACATTGTCAGCTATAGTTTTAAAATGTAAATATAAACCTTTTTGCGTAGGCTTATTATAATACGGAGAAACAACTAAGGCGCCATCACAACCAACTTTTTTTGCAAATTTAGAAAACCTCAAAGCTTCTTCTGTAGAGTTAGAGCCTGTCCCTGCAAGAACTTTCAGTCTACCTTTTACGTATTTTGCGCAAAACTCTAAAATTTCTTCATGCTCTTGATGTGATAATGTTGGAGATTCCCCTGTTGTACCACAAGGTACTATACCACTGACTCCACTTTCGCATTGAATATCAATTAGTTTTCCAAGACTATCAAAGTCAACTTTGCCATTTTCAAACGGAGTTATTAATGCTGTATACACTCCAGAAAACATAAATCCTCCAATGTATAACAATAAAACTAAATATTAATTACACCTTTAAAAGATATTATTGCCGGCCCCTCTAGCACTACATTGCTTATCTGCAAACTAGAATCTATATCAAAAGAAACAGACAATTCGTTGCCACTTCTTGACACTATCTTTACAGGAGATTTTGCAAATCCTTTTAATACAGATATAATTCCAGAAGCTGTAATACCCGTACCGCAGGCCAGAGTTTCGCCTTCAATACCTCTTTCATATGTACGCACAAGAAGCTTGTTTTTATCTAAAACTTGAACAAAATTAACGTTTGTTCCTTGTGGGCTAAAAATTTCACTATTTCTTATCAATCTGCCATATTTAAAAACATCTACAGATTCTGCATCGTCAACAAACACAACTACGTGAGGAACACCAGTATTTATAAAATCAAGGTTAAAATTTTTATCTTGCACTTGTAATTTTATATTTTGTTTTAAATCTTTAGGGATATACAAACCTAGTTTTACCGTGTTTTGTGATAAAATTTCTGCATTAATAACTCCTGCATCTGTTTCAAAAACCATTTTTGAGCCAACAATACCTAAATCATAAGCAAATCTAGCAACTGATCTTCCTCCATTACCACACATACAAGCATGTGAACCATCAGAATTTAAATATTTCATTTTAAAATCTTTATTTTCGCTGTTTTCAAGTAAGATCAAGCCATCTGCGCCTATGGAATATTTTCTATCACAAAGTTTTTTCGCAAGAAACTGATAATTCTCTTTAGGAACTATATCGTTTCTATTATCTATTAAAACAAAATCATTTCCTGCTGCAGTCAACTTAGAAAAATTTATTTCCATTACTGTCTCTCATACAACTTCATTTATCAATAAGTCGTTATAGCTTGCTCTTTTTCTAATTAAAAAAGTTTTATCGTCAGCCACTAAAACTTCTGCAAGTAATGGCCTAGAATTATAGGATGAAGACATTGCTGCTCCATAAGCGCCTGCACATTTTACTAAAAGGCATTCCCCTTGCAACAAAACTGGGAGCATCCTGTCTTTCCCTAAAAAGTCACCACTTTCACATATAGGGCCTACCACATCTGTCTTAACTTTTTTAGTTGAAGTTTTCTTTATAGGTATTATATCGTGATAGGCATTGTACAAAGTAGGTCTTGTCAAGTCGTTCATGCCTGCATCTGTAATAAGAAAATTTTTCCCTCCAGAATTTTTGCGATATATAACTTTTGTTAACAAATATCCGGCATCCCCTATTATTGAACGACCCGGCTCAAAAATAAACTTTTTTTCTTTGCCAAAAACAGAAAATATTTCTGATATGAGGTTTTTCACTGGCAATACTTTTTGTCCACTTTCATATTTTATACCAAGACCACCACCACAGTTTATATATTCAATGTTTATACCTTCTTTTTCTATTTTATCAACCAATTTTTTTATCTTTTGTGCAGCAAGTTTAAACGGAACAACATCTAAAATTTGGGAACCTATATGATAATGTATTCCAGAAATTGTAATATTTTTTTTCTTTTTTGCTAACAAGTAAGCACTTACAGCAGCTTCATAAGGAATGCCAAATTTTGTACCCTTTTTACCCGTGATTATATAAGAATGCGTATCAGGATCTACATAAGGATTTATCCTAAAAGAAACCTTTGCTTTAACTTTTAATCTTCCAGATATTTTGTCTATAGCCTCAAGCTCTTCAAAAGACTCCACATTAAACATAAATATTTTACTTTTTAAAGCATATTCTATCTCTTGAACAGTCTTGCCTACTCCTGCATAAACAATTTTAGAAGGATCAAAATTAGCTTTTAAACATCTAAAGATTTCACCCCCTGAAGTCGTATCAGCACCTGAGCCAAGACTAGAAAGAAGTTTTAAAATTGAAGCATTTGAATTTGTTTTACAAGCAAAACAAACCATGCCTTCTCTAGGAGACAATGCTTTTTTATACTTTTTAAAATTACATATTATTTTATTTTTTGAGTAAACGTATACGCTAGTACCATACTTTTGCGCAATATCAGCAAACTTTACTTGTTCAATATACAAATCTTTACCTTTAAAATTAAGCATTTTAACCCCTATTAAAAAATCATTAGCATTTTATCAAACCTTTCATATAGTGTCAAAAAGTTGTACGCGTTCATAACATATTAGACTTTTGAAGCATTAAGGACTGTTGAGTAAAATCAAAAGGCCTTAGCCAATTTAAGCGCCTTGATGAACCTTTTTGCTATTATACCAATGACACCGTTGCTCTGCTTATTGCATAGGCATCTAATGTTGTGATGCTAGACCAAATCGTTGAATGCTCTATGACGCTTTTGCGGTATTTGGCTTCTTGGCTTCTTGGCTATTTGGCTTTCTACTACTGCTTTTTGCAGGGCTTTTATTG
>JAISOG010000024.1 GCA_031275795.1 Candidatus Endomicrobiellum incisitermitis | reverse complement strand
TATCAAGTTGCAGATTTTAATTTTTTAGGATGTGATTGTTTTATTAATCATGATAATTCTTTCATTTTAAATAGACATAGTGGCACATCAATGATAATTTCCAATGACATACTGGAAAAAATTAGCTCAAGTAACCTAGATGAAAGTATTAAATTTAAACTTATTCAAAAAGGATTTGCTATCGTGCAAAATAGCAATGAAATTCAATATGACTTTGAAGATAAGTTTAATTTACCAAAATCATTTCTAATAGAATTGACCAAAAAATGTAATTTGCATTGTAGATATTGTTTTAGAGATTTTAATTTAACCAAAAATAATGAAGAGATAAGCTATAGCGAAATAAATTTTATATGTCAATATATCTTAAACTACTGTAAAAAATATAATATTCGAAATATAACTCTTCAAGGATGGGGAGGAGAACCTCTTTTATGTTTGGATAAACTAGTTTATATAAAAAATTTCTTCAAAAAATCAGATGTCAAAATAGATATTATGATTCAAACTAATGCTACTCTCATAACAAAAAACATTGCAAGAGTTTTAAAAGACAATCAATTTGGGGTAGGTATTAGCATTGATGGATTCGAAAGTGTACAAAACCTACAAAGACCTTATTCTGATGGAAGAAAAAGTTTTAATGATGTCATGCGAGGGATTAAAAATTTAAATGAAGTTTCCCAAAAGTTCGGAGTAATTTCAATTATAACAAAAGAATCCTTACCTTATACTGAAAAAATAATAGAATTCTTAGCAAATGACTTAAAAGCTAATTCTATAAAATTGAATATAATGCATGCTAATAAACATGCTGATAACAATATGGCGATTAACAATTCTGAAATTAGTTTATTTATAGACAAGATGTTGAATAAACTTATCAATTTAAACGAAAATGGAATACACATTACTGAATCTAATATAAGTAGCAAGCTAAAAAATTTACTAATTAGAGTTTCCGGAAGTATATGCAAAATGGCAGGATGTAATGGAGGAAAACAGTTAATTTCATTTGACAAAAATGGAAACGTGTATCCTTGTGAATTAACCGATCATTCAGATGAAATTCTAGGGAATATTCACGCTGAAGAAAGCTTGCCACTCTTAATTCAAAAAGGTTCAAAAAACAAAAAATACTTCCAAAATAAAAAAATACCTGAGTGTGATGAATGTACATATTACTGCTTTTGTAAAGGAGGCTGTTCTGCTGCTGTAAAGTACAGTAATTATGAATGTGCGATTGATATTCAAGAATGTTATGTAAATAAAGAATTATATCCAAAATTAATTAAATTAATTTTGGATAAACCTAAAACAGTTGAAAAAATGGTCGATAAGAGTATCGTTTTCTGTAATTAAAAATATGAAGATAAAATATTATGTTAAAAATTAATCGTTTAGAACCTTTTAAGTGTAAGGATTCAGAATTCGAATTTTTAGGCTGCGATATTTATTCTGATAATAACTTGAGTTTTTTAATAAATAGCTCAAATGCATCCACAATTTTAATCAAAGAAGATATTTTAAAAAATCTTTATAAACACGAGCTTGACGAAAACTTGAAATTCAAATTAGTGCAGAGAGGTTTAGCAACTTTTAAAAGTATACATACTAACTACACAAACTTCCAATATAAATACATTCCAAAACATTTTTGCATAGAAATAACCCAAAATTGTAATTTAAGATGTAAATATTGTTTTAGAGATTTTAAAAATCCAACCCAAAATACTATAAGCAAAAAAATGATAGAAAAAATATGTAATTATATAATTACATACTGTAAAAAAAACAAGATAAATCATATTTTGATACAACCATGGGGAGGAGAACCTCTTTTATGTTTGGATAAAATTTTAATTATAAAAAAATGTTTTGATGATTCCGGAATTAGTACGCAAATTTCGGTAGAAACAAACGGTACATTAATAACTTTGGAAATGGCCAAAACTATACATGAAAATAACATTAACATAGGAATCAGTCTAGATGGTCCAGAAAAAATTCAAAATTTTCAAAGAACATATCACAATGATAAACCTACATTTAAAGATATTATCAAAGGGATTAAAAATTTAACCAAAGTTGGTCATAGTTTTGGAATACTTGCTGTCATCACAAATTATAGTACTGATGTAATTGAAAACATTTTAGACTTTTTTGTCAAAGAATTAAAATGCAATAATATAAGATTAAATATGATACATCCTTCTAAAGATAATATTTATAACATGACTTTTGATACAGATAAAGCTGATTTTTTTTCCGATAAACTTATTAATAAATTAGTCTCATTGAATGAAGAAGGACACTATGTAACCGAATCTAATGTTAAATCCAAACTAGCAAACTTGCTGGTAGATAGTTCAGGAGGATTCTGCAAGATACAAGGCTGCCAATATGGGAAACACCTAGTTGCCTTTGACAGTAAAGGAAATATTTATCCTTGTGAACTTACTCAATATCCTGAAGAGATTTTAGGAAACGTAGAAAATGAAGATGATTTAGATTGCTTAATTTCAAATTCTAATAAAAAACAATCTTTTTTTATAAAAGTCCAGGAAAATCAATGCAAAGAATGTAGCTTTTGGTATGGTTGTAGAGGTGGATGTTCATCGGCCGTAAAGTACATGAATAATCCTAACGTTAATATTGATCTAATACAATGTAGTATTAATAGGAGTATTTACCCAAAACTTATAGAATTAATATTAAATAAACCATCGATAGTTGAAAAATTAATAAAAAGAAAAATAAATTTTATCCACTAACTCAAACTTTTACCTAAGGGACTGATTTATATAATGAACCAAAATTTTGCTTATTTTGCTATAAATTACAAATGTAACCATAGATGCTTATTTTGTCCAAATAGAAGGGAAAAATACAAGGGCATGATGAATTTAAATGAATTCAAAAAGTCTCTAGACACTGTGCTATCAAAAGCTAATGTCAAGCATATAACAATATCTGGAGGAGAACCTACACTAAACAAAGATTTTATTGAAATTTTAAAATACGCAACTCAGTGTAATATTACAGTAGGACTATTTTCAAACTCCGATACATTTTCTGACAAAAGGTTTGTTGAAAACTTAGCAAACAACATTGATGTTAATAATTTAATCATTACCTCACCTATATATGGTCACAAATCTGACGTCCATGATAAAATAACACTCTCAGTTGGAAGCTTCAGGAGAACTGTTCAAGGATTAAAAAACCTTATTGATAAGAATTTTAAAGTAGCAATCAAAAATTGTATAAATCAACTTAACTATAAATACATTGATGAATATATAAATTTTGTTATAGAAGAATTTCCTTATATAAAAAACATAGGGCTTTATGGTTTAGATTATTGCGGTATTACTGAAGATCAGAATAAAAATATCATGGTTAAGTTTTCAGAAGTATCTCCTTACCTGGAAACAGCTCTAAACAATTTTGAAAATAAAAATTCAAAGCTTCATGTACACATATCTGACATTCCACTTTGCACAGTAAAACCAAAATACTGGAAATACTTTCTTAGCACCAAAAACAAACTCAATGCTGCTAGAAGTACTCCTGACACAAAAATTTCTGAGTATGGAAAAGTAGAATTTAATATACCAAACCAATGTGGAACCTTTTCTTCTAAATGTAAAACCTGTGATGTAGAGAATCAATGTCCAGGAACGTGGAAATCAAGCTGGGAATTGTTGAGTGATTCTGATGTAATTCCAATTAAACTATTAAAATAAAGTGTATATTAATGAAAAATTTACCTTACTTGGAAGTGATTATTAAATTATGGAAAATAAATAAAGTATATGTGATATTGCTCTTAATTGGAAAATTAAAAGATGTCCCATTCCCAATGCTTAGTGCGTTATACACAAAATACTTAATAGATAGTTTAGTTTCAAATAAATCTTTGCTAAAAGTATTTTATTTGCTTTCGTTATTTTTGGTATTTGAATTCCTTTTACATCTTTTTGATTCATGGTTTAACATCAAATATGAATCTAAAAAGAAAGAAATTATATCAAAAACCTTAATATCAGAATTTTTTGAGCAAAATATTAACATTCAATTAAAACATTTTGAAAGTACAGAATTTTGCAATAAAAATGCTCTTGCTGTAAATGAATTAATTCCAACTTATTTCAATATTTTTAGTTGTTTTGTAGATGCATTAGTAAATTTATTAACTATGCTTTCTTTGATTACTGTAATTTTTATTGTAGATAAAGTTATTATAATATCCTCTATTTTAGTTTTGACTCTGTATTTTATTATAAATAACAAAAGCAACAAAATAAAAATTGCTCATACAAAACAAATAATTCCCATAGAAAGATTCAAAAGATATTTAGCTAATCTTTTAACTACATACGAAAATATAAAAAATATACGTGTACACTACGCAGAAAAATTTTTTATAAATAAATGGATGGAAAATATAGATAAATCCATATCTGTTATCAATAGATTTTCAAATAAACTTATGGTATATTCAAATTTAAGTTATAGTATCTTCTCTTTATTTCAATACTCTATAACTATGTACACTGCTTACATTGTATGGATTGGAAAAATATCTATAGGTTCATTTTCCGGAATAACACAGTCTATATTTTCTTTTATGAATCAATTAAGAAGACTTTCAGAAACACTAGTACTTTTAAATAATCACTCAAACCTCTATAGAATAATAAAGGAATTAAATTTATATGTAGATGATAATTCAAATATAAAAAAACAAAAGGTGCTTGATAAAACCAAAATGCACAGTATAGAATTTAAAAATTTAGACTTTTCATATGGAAAAAACTCAGATCAAAAAATTTTAAATGATATTTCTTTTAAAATAAATCCAGGCGAAAAAATTGCAATTATTGGAGACAATGCATCAGGAAAATCGACTCTTGTAAACCTGCTATTGAGATTATATGAACCTCCTGACAATACTATATTTATAGATGGTGTGGATGTAAAAAAATTTAGTCTGCAATCTATTCGTGAAAATTTTTCAGTAATACAGCAAAATTCAAATAATTATGCACTGACAGTAGCTGAAAATATTACATTTAGTACGGATTTAAACTTAGATGAATCTAAAATAAATGATAGCTTGAAGTTGAGCTGTCTTTATGAAAAAATTTGTTTACAAGACAAAGGGATATTTTCTACTCTAACAAAAAGTTTTTTAAATGACGGATTATCCCTTTCCGGTGGGGAAAGCCAAAAATTAAACATAAGTAGATTTTTTAATAAAAATTCTCCAATATTAATTTTGGACGAATATGAAAGGTGGTTAGATCGTACTTCTAGTGAAATAATATTAAAAAATATTATAGATTTTTCTAAAAATAAAACTCTAATAATAATTTCACACAATGAAAAATTTTTATCACTAATGGATAAAGTTGTAATTCTAAAGAATGGGAGCATTGAATCATAGCCTATGCTTCTTAGCAACAATGCAAATTCATTAATTTACAATTACTTTCTTTATACGTTGCTAATACACATTGTGTATCATAGAATTCCTTACAACATAAAAATTTTTTTTGCCTTCAACAATATCTAATTCAATTGTTTGAGAATCTAAAATTCTCCCGCTTTTACTCAAATAGTTAATAATAATACTCTGTTTGCCTTTAGGCAAATAAAATCTTGCCATCAAAACTGTGTCTGGCAAAGTATTCCATGCTCTTGTATCTGCTTTTTCAGATAAAGAGTTATACAAATTAAACGTAATTTGGGACAGTACGCCTAAAGTATTTCCCGAACTTTCTTCAACTTTTCTTGAAACAGACTTTCCTATAACATATTTCATAGCAGCTCTTGCCAAAGTTTTGGCATATATTTTGCCAATTTTATCATCTAAAGTCTTCTTAGCTATAGCACCTACATTTTGCACTAAAACACTTTTAATTTCTTTATTATTAGCAGTAATATTAAACTCATATATTTTGTTTTTTATATCTTTATATTTTGGAAACGAAACTTTTATATAATCGTTTGCTAAAAGAGATATCCCTATAGATTTTGCTTTTTGAAAATCTTTAGATTCTTTGTCATCAACTTCAACACTGCCAACATAATCCCAAATTTGCCCTAAAGCAAACTCTAAAATATGTTCAATTTTTTCTGGTACAAAACCATTATAGTTAACTATTATACACTCACCAAAACCAGCTGGAATAATACGCTCTTTAGCTTGAGGATAATTCTTTTTTATTTCGTTAGCTCTTTGACTCATACCAAGGTTAAGAGCTGAAGTATATGCTTCATCAATCAACTCAGCAGGTATTTTTAAAGGAATAACACCTTTCTTATAAGCCTGTAATGCTCTATAATATGAAATATGTGCATCATTTAAATAGCCTGCATTCTCATATACAAGTCCCATAAAATATCTTATAAAACCGTCATCTTTATAAAAGTTTTTATAGTTTTGCTCAACAGCCCAATTTTTAAAAAGTGTATCTATCTGGCGAGCTTCTACAACAGCTTCATTTGTATGTCCCTGTAAAATGTAGTTTAATGCTTCAAAAATAGATACATGAGCTCTTTCAAACTCATTACCATAATAGGCAATAGTGCTATCATTAAAAAACATAGAAGCAATACCTGCAGATATACTTTTTTGATAGTACTGAGCATACAGGGCTTTGGCATCTTCAAACTTTTTAGAGCTCACATCATAATTTTTTGCAAAATGGTTTATTATGCCACCATCAAAATAATACATCAGCATATTCTTACTTCCATACACTTTTTGTGACTTATCTACAAGTTTTGCGGCCTCTTGATACTCTCCTGTGTCTATTTTTGTCCTTAGCTTACCATAGTAAGCAGTCATATTAGAAGCACAACTACTAAAAAACAAGCTGTAAAAAGCAAACAAAAGAAAGACAGTAAACCTTTTTAAGCAGGCAAAACTAAAAAACATATTTTTTAATAAATGCATTTTAGGGCAAATATGTTTTAAATAATAACTAAACCTGCTAATAGCGTTCTCTTTTAAGCGCAAATAAGTCACTACTATAACTTTACGCATCTTTAATTCTTTAATTTAAACTTTATAAGATTTTTTTGAAACTACTTTTTTTATTTTTTTCTGGCCAATCCAAACAGTTTCATTTGTCTCCAAATTTATAAGCTCAAGCTCTACTTGATAATATTTAAGTTCTGCTTTCTTATTTGCATCAAAAATAGAATTAATTTGCCCTTTTAACATAAAATCTGCAGCAGTTTCCTGCCCTTGAGCTTTTGCTGTAGCAGTTTTAGCGTTTTGGATCTGATCTGCTCGTTCTGCTCTAATTTCAGCACGCTGTTCCTTTGAAGCAACAAAGGTTACTTTTCCAGAATTAATATAACTTTTCTCTAGATCTTTAACAAAAGTTTCCGTGCTTATATGCTCTTCTGTTTTATTTAATACTAAACCTATAACAACTCTTGGCTTTCTAGCATTTGCTTTTTTAAAATCAGCAAGCCACTCATTAGCAAAAGAGTCATTAATCATTTCTTCTGCTACTAAATGCGAATCTGTATCGTTCCAATATCCACTTAGATCAACTTCCTCGTTTGAATCTATTCTGGTTACTTGAGGACCAGAACAAGTAAACAACACAAAAGACAAAGCACCTACTAATAGACAGCCTACAATTTGTTTTACTTTCATTTAAGTGTCTCCTACAAATTATTTTTGCACTACTTTTTTAAATTTTCTTTTTCCAGTTTGAAGAATAAATTCTTTGAACTCGTTTACTGTAAAATCATTTTCTATTTTTTTAGAATCTATTTTTACAGCACCTTGCTCTATTAAACGTCTAGCTTCATTTTTACTTAAACACATACCACTTTTAACTAAAATATCAGAAAGCTTTAAATTGTTAGATTCTAATATATATTCTTCAATATTATCTGGCACATCTTTCTTTCCAAAAACTCTATCGAATTCTTCTTTTGCCTCTAATGCTTCTTTTTTACTATGATACCTTTCTACTATTTGGCAAGCAAGAGCAACTTTAGCATCTCTAGGATGCATACTTTTAACTACATTTAAATCCTGTTGAGTAAGAAGTTCATAATATTTGGACATCAACTCGTCAGAAATAGACATTATTTTTCCAAACATATCACTAGGCAAATCATTTAAAGCTATATAATTATTATAAGACTTTGACATCTTTTTTATCCCATCTGTACCTTCTAAAAGAGGCATAGTTATTATAACTTGAGGTTCTTCTATTCCATAATCTCTTTGTATTTGTCTTCCAAGTAAAAGATTAAACTTTTGATCATTTCCTCCAAGCTCTACGTCCGCATTTAAAACTACAGAATCATACGCCTGTAAAAGAGGGTACATAAATTCAATAATGCTTATAGGTTTATCTTCTGTATATCTTTTTTTGAAGTCATCTCTTACAAGCATCTGCGCTACAGTACTTTTTGCTATAAGGTCCATAAATCCAACAATGCCTAAGTCATTTATCCATTTACTGTTATATACAACTTCTGTTTTTTCTCTATCTAAAATTTTAAAAACTTGTTTTGTATACGTTTTGATGTTTACTTTTATTTGCTCGTCTGTCATCATAGGACGTGTTTGAGAACGTCCCGAAGGATCTCCAATCCTTGCAGTAAAATCTCCAATTAAAAATATTATCTGATGACCTAAATCTTGAAAAGTTTTAAGTTTGTTTATTATAACTGTATGGCCTAAATGTAAATCTGGAGCTGTAGGATCTACACCCAACTTTACACGAAGCTTTTTCCCTAAACTAAGTTTTTTTCTAAGTTCTTCTTCTGAAATAATTTCATTTGTTCCTCGCTTGATTTTTTCTATCACTTCTTGCATCTAGATTTCCTTTTTTTATATAAAATTAACACAGATTACCTAAACTGACAGGTTTTCTAACACTTTTACAGTACTATCATTAAATTTCTTTTTATGTTTGACTCCATCTTCAATGGAAGTAACAGAGAGCTCTCCATTTGTTATTCCAACTAAAACATTCTTCTTTCCTCTATGAAACAAATTCATGGCAAAATATCCAAACTGCGAAGCTAAAATTCTTGTTCTTGCTGTTGGTCTACCACCACGCTGTATATATCCTAAATTGCTTACTCTAACTTCAAGTTTAGTAAGTTTTTCTATTTTCTCTCCAAACTCATGAGATGAACCACACCCTTCTGCAAAAGCTATAATTTCAGAAGTTTTACCTTTTTCTTTACCTTTTTTTAGTTCCGAAGCTATCCTATTAATATCAACCTTCATTTCAGGAACAACTATAAACTCGCAGCCTGCAGCAAGGGCTACATCTGCTGTTAAAAATCCATGTTCTCTTCCCATAATTTCAACCACAAAAATTCTATCATGGCTTGTTGCAGTGTCTCTTATTTTATCTATAGCTTCAACAGCAGTATTTAAAGCTGTATCATAACCTATTGTCTCATCTGTACCATAAATATCATTGTCAATTGAAGCTGGAATATTAATAACTTTTATACCTTTTTTTGATAAAGTATTACCTGCAGCTAAGGAACCGTCTCCTCCAATTATAATAAGTCCTTCAAGACTTAACTCTTTAATTGCTTTAACAGCCCTATTCATACCAGTAACAGTTTTTGTTTGAGCACATCTCCCAGTATGGAGTATTGTACCACCAGTATTTATTATGCCACTTACAGAACGAATTGTAAGATTTATAAAAGCACCATCTAACAATCCTTTAAAACCTCTATTAATACCTATCATTTCATAGCCTAAGGCAATACCTCGTCTAGTAACAGCTCTAAGAGCTGCATTCATACCCGGAGCGTCTCCTCCAGAAGTTATGACGCCAACTCTTTTAGCCATAAAAATCTCCTTTAATAAATATTTGCCTGCTTATATTTTTGTACAAGCATTTCAAGTATAGTTTTTATAATAGCTACTATTGGCACCGCAAAAACGATACCTAAAAATCCAAATATTTGCGCTCCTGCCAACATAGCAAAAACCATAGTTACCGGCCCTAAATTAACATTTCGCCCAACAACTAAAGGCTGTACAAAATTATTGTCTAAAAATTGTATTATAGCATACGCTACAACTATCTTTATAACTATGCCAATTGTATGAAATTGAAACAAGCCAACTGATAAAGCAACAAACAAACCAACAAAAGGGCCAAGATATGGAATTATATTTGCAATACCTGCAATAATACCTATTATTAATGCAAAATTTACACCTATAACACTTAAAAATATTATAGACGTTATTGCAACAAAAGAAGCTTCTAACAGCTGACCTCTTATAAATCTACCAAAAACCATATCCATTTCATATACAATAGATAAAACAGTTTCAATATGTCTTGATGGAAACATAGATATCAATGAATTTATACTTTTAGTAGCGTTAAAAAGCATAAATAAAACTAACATTGGCACTAAAACAATGATTGAAAAAACAGAAAAAATGTTTACAAGATAATTTGGAATCTTTTGTGCCTCAGAAAAAATAAACTCTCTTATCTTTATTATAACAATGTTGTATATGTCATAACATTTTAATATAGGGAAAGAATTCTCCAACTTTTCCCTAACAATAATTAAATAGTTTGACATATATTCATAATATTCAGGGAAACTATCTTTTAATTTGTCAAACTCGGTGATTAATAAAGGAATTAGTATAAATAGCAAACCTATCAATATAGCCACTAAAACAATTGCAATTATTGTAACACAAAGCCATCTTTTAAGGCAATAAGATTCTAATTTAATAATTAAAGGAGATATTATATAAGAAATAAAAGCTGCAATAATAAATGGCGCTAAAATTTCTCTTGCAAAATATAAAAATAAACAAACTACAATAAAAGCTAATACTAATAAAACAAATATTTTATTTTTTAGAGATTCTGTCATTTATTTTCCTATTACTAAACAAAAAAAATTTTAAATCTTTTTAGCTAAAATAGTAGCCAAATTTCTCATTACAGTTAAACCAATTTTGTTGTCAGACTCAAACAAATCAGCAATTTTAGCACGATAAATAAGATAAAGTTCAGTATCTTTTAAAGCTGAAGCGTCATGCTTGTGTGTACAATTTTCAATTAAAGATATTTCTCCAAAAAAATTCCCAATTTCAAGAACTTTGCTTAAATTTTTTTCAGTTAAACGAACCTGCCCATTTTTTATTATGTACAAAACATTAGCTTCTTTATTTTCTTCATAAATTTTTTCATCTTGAATGTAAGTTTTTTTAAAAACTAATAAAGCTAT
>JAISOG010000003.1 GCA_031275795.1 Candidatus Endomicrobiellum incisitermitis | reverse complement strand
TGTATTTTGCTTCAGACAGTGGGGCCTCTCTAAAAACCTTAGCGCATATCCTTACTACTGCTGCGTTAAAAAACTTGTGTTTATGACACGATAAACCCTGTGTTTTTTGCCTTGCATTGACAAAAAATTCACAGCAATTATAGGCATTAGGGTTTTTTATGCAATATTAAATGTTTATAGCTCATAGACCGCTCTTAGAGGTAACTCCGTTAAAGGTTCTAAACCAGACCTATACAGAATAGTTCTAAGTCATTAACCACTCGCTCATACACCGGTCGCATAAACACTCAAACTTCCCTCCACTTGTACTTCATCAAAAAAGAAGGTAGTCGGAAGAAAGTGTTAAGTCACAACATTCTCAGCAAGATTTAGGAGATATATTGGAACAACCCTAAGTTGGCAGTTTTGTTAATATTTATTGTGCTCTTTATTTTTTTGTGATTTTGTAGCAAATGTATACGAATAATATCCAGAATGGTATTGCTACAACTTGTTTAGACATACCAATTTGAGGTAAAATCATAGCGCCTAAAATAAATAAAACAAAAGTTAACGTTAAATAGTTTGAGTAAGGATAAAACAGAGCAGGGAACAAAGTTTGTTTGTTTATTTGTTTAAATTTAATGTGAGACAATGTAATAATTGCCCAATTAAGAACAATATAAACGACTATAAAGCTCATTACAATTTTAAAAGCGTCAAACCAGTTGGGAATAAAATAGTTTAGAGGTACAACCCAGAATGTCAACATTCCAGAAACTAAAATAGCAGTTACTGGAATTTTGTTTTTGTTAGTTTTAGAAAACAAGTTAGGCGCATTCTTTTGTAGAGCAAGAGCGTAAAGCATACGACTGTTGCTGTACAAGCAGCTGTTATAAACAGAAAGGGCAGCAGTAAGGACAATAAAATTTAAAGACCAAGCAGTGTACTTAAACCCAATTTTGTCAAAGATCATAACAAAAGGGCTATCAGAAACACTTAAGTTGCTCCAATGGTATAAAGAAAGTAGTACTGTCAGAGATCCGACATAAAAAATTAAAATACGGAACACAACTTGGTTTATCGCTTTAGGTATTGTTCTTTTTGGATCTTCTGTTTCTGAAGCGGCAATTCCAATAAGTTCTAACCCGCCAAACGAAAAAGTTATTGTAGGTAATGCCATTATTAGTCCAAAAATCCCATGAGGGAAGAATCCGCTAAATAAAGAGTTAGAAATATTTGGTCCAACATTAAATGGTTGCCACAAATTTTTAAAAGAAGCGCCTGGCACTAAAGAAGTGTTGAAGAATAATATATAGCTGCCAGTTAAAATCATAGCGCAAATAGCAAAAATTTTAATAGAAGAGAACCAAAACTCAACTTCCCCGTAGGCTTTTACTGTTGTAAGGTTTATAGCGTTAACTAAAAGAAAAAACACTAGGGCCGTTTTCCACGTAGCCAAGTTGGGGAACCAATATTGAGCATAAGCAGCAACAGCAGTAAGTTCTGCTATGCCTACTAGAACTTGTAAAACCCAATAGTTCCATCCAGCTAAGAAGCCAGGGAACTTACCCCAATACTTGTAAGCGAAATAGCTAGAGGAGCCAGCAGAAGGGTCTTGAGTGTTCATTTCGCCAAGTTGTCGCATGATTAAGAAAATGATAACACCAGAGATCAAGTACCCTAAAAGAACAGAAGGTCCAGCAACAAAAATAGCACCTCCTGCCCCTAAAAATAATCCTGTACCTACGGCACCACCAAGAGATATAAACTGTATATGTCTATTTTTTAAGTTTCTTTTTAAATTATCTTTTTCGGGAGAGTTCATTGTATTTGTCCTTGTTTTTTCTTTATTATTTTGTATCCAATATACATAACAAGTATCCATATAGGTAATCCTATAACTTGTTTAGACATGCCAAGTTGAGGTAAAGTCATGGCAATTAAAATAAACAGTATAAAAGCTAAAGTTAAATAGTTTGAGTAAGGATAAAACGGAGCAGGGAACAAAGTTTGCTTGTTTATTTGTTTAAACTTAAAATGAGCCAATGTTATGAGCCCCCAATTTACTAGTATACATATAACCACAAAACTCACTATAATTTTAAAAGCATCAAACCAGTTAGGAATAAAATAGTTTAAAGGTACGACTAAAAATGTTATAGCGCTTGACACTAAAATTGATGATGATGGCACGCCTTCTTTATTTACTTTTGTTAAAAAATGAGGTGCATTCTTTTGTAAAGCAAGAGCATAAAGCATGCGACTAGTACTATATATACAGCTATTATAGACAGAAAGGGCAGCAGTAAGGACAATAAAATTTAAAGACCACGCTACGTACTTAAATCCAATTTTGTCAAAAATTAAAACAAAAGGACTGTCAGATATGGACAGATTGCTCCAATGATAAAGAGATAGTAGTACAGCAATAGACCCGACATAAAAGATTAAAATGCGCAACACAATTTGGTTTATAGCTTTAGGAATAGTTTTTTTGGGATCTTGCGTTTCTGATGCTGTAATGCCGAGCGATTCTACACCTCCAAAAGCAAACGTTATTATAGGTAGAGAGACTATTAAGCCGATAATCCCATGAGGGAAAAATCCACTAAATAAAAGGTTGCCAGCATTTGGGCCGGTAGTGGGAGCTTGCCATAAATTTTTTATAGTAGACCCTACAACTAAATGAGGGTCAAAGACAAGAATATAAAATCCAGCTAAAATCATGGAACAAATGGCAAACACTTTAATGGAAGAGAACCAAAACTCAACTTCACCGTAGGCTTTTACTGTTGTTAAGTTAATACCGTTTATTAATATAAAGAAAAACAAAGCAATTTTCCAAGCTGCGATGTTTGGAAACCAATACTGAGTATAAGCAGCAACAGCAGTAAGTTCTGTTATTCCTGCTAAGGCGTATTCTATCCAATAGTTCCACCCAGCTAAGAAGCCAGGGAACTTACCCCAATACTTGTAAGCGAAATAGCTAGAGGAGCCAGCAGAAGGGTCTTGAGTGTTCATTTCGCCAAGTTGTCGCATGATTAAGAAAATGATAATACCAGAGATCAAGTATCCTAAAAGAACAGAAGGTCCAGCAGCAAAAATAGCGCCTCCTGCCCCTAAAAATAATCCTGTACCCACGGCCCCACCAAGGGCGATAAATTGAATGTGTCTGTTTTTAAGTTTGCGTTTCAAATGAATTTCTTGCAAGTCTCCTCTCCCTTTAGATTAAACTTACTTTTTTAAAATTTTATAACCAATATATACAACAAATATCCAAACTGGTAACGCTGCTACTTGTTTTATCATACCAAACTGTGGTGTTGTCATTGTTACTAGCACAAGAGCAAGGAAAAGTAATGCCACATAGTTTGAGTAAGGATAAAACGGTGACGGGAATAGTGTTTGAACATTTTCTGCATTCTTTTTTTTTCTGTACATTAAATGAGATATAGCGATAATACTCCAATTAATTATTATACATATAACAGAAAAACTTATAACTATTTCAAATGCGTTAATCCAGTTAGGAATAAAATAGTTTAAAGGTACGACTAAAAATGTTAACACTCCTGACATCAAAATTGCCTTAGAGGGAATCCCTCGTTTGTTAGTTTTAGATAAAATAGCAGGAGCATTGCTTTGTAAAGCAAGTCCATAAAGCATGCGGCTGTTACAATAAATACAGCTATTATAAACAGAAAGGGCAGCAGTAAGGACAATAAAATTTAGAGTCCAAGCTATATACTTAAATCCGATTTTGTCAAAAATCAAAACAAAAGGACTGTCAGAAACACTTAAGTTGCTCCAATGGTATAAAGAAAGTAGTACTGTTAGAGATCCGACATAAAAAATTAAAATACGGAACACAACTTGGTTTACAGCTTTAGGAATAGTTTTTTGAGGGTTTTCTGTTTCTGCAGCTGTTAAGCCTATAAGTTCTACACCGTCAAAAGCAAAAATGATCATAGGGAAAGCCATCATAAACCCAATAAACCCTTTAGCAAAAAACCCGGAAAAAAACGTATCAAAAGCATGCGGTCCCACAGTTGTTGGCAACCATAAATTTTTAATGCTGGCTCCCGGTACTAACGAAGGATTAAAAAATAGTATGTAACTGCCAGCTAAAATCATAGCGCAGATGGTAAACACTTTAATAGAAGAAAACCAAAACTCTATTTCTCCATAAGCTTTTACTGTTGCTAAGTTTATAGCGTTGATGAGTATAAAAAAGACTAACGATGTTTTCCAAGTGGCAATGTTGGGGAACCAATATTGAGCATAAGCAGCAACAGCGATAAGTTCTGCTATGCCTACTAAAACATACTCTACCCAGTAGTTCCATCCTGCTAAAAAACCTAAGAAATTGCTAACATAAGTAGTTGCAAAGTAACTGGAAGAGCCAGCCATAGGTTCGTTAGTAGCCATTTCGCCAAGTTGTCGCATAATGAAAAATACTAATAACCCTGCAAGTAAGTACCCTAAAATAACTGAAGGACCTGTAGAAAAGATTGTACTACTTGCCCCTAAGAACAATCCTGTTCCGACTGCACTACCAAGGGCGATAAATTGAATGTGCCTGTTTTTAAGTTTACGGTTTAATTTATTATTCCCTAACTTCTGAGTTTCGTTCATTATAATAATTCTATTTTCTTGATTTAAATTTTTTAAGATTACATAAAGTAGTATAGCCTATGTAAACCACTAATACCCAAGCAGGAAGCGCTACAACTTGTTTAAACATGCCAAGTTTGGGTAAAGCCATAACTATCAAAATAAAACTATAAAAAATAAGAGTAAAATAATTTGAGTAAGGATAAAATGGTGACGGGAACATTGTTTTATGGTGTTCTATAGTTTTTTGTCTTTTAAATTTTATGTGGGATATTGTTATCATTCCCCAACTTAAAAGAGCGCACACTACTACAAAACTCATGATCATTTTAAAGGCGTCAAACCAGTTAGGCATAAAATAGTTTAAAGGTACAACTAAAAATGTCAGTATTGTAGACAAAATAAGTGCTGATACAGGAACTCCTCGTTTGTTAGTTTTAGATAAAATAGCAGGAGCATTGCTTTGTAAAGCAAGCCCGTAAAGCATACGACTATTGCTGTACAAGCAGCTATTATAAACAGAAAGAGCAGCAGTAAGGACAATAAAATTTAGAGTCCAAGCTATATACTTAAACCCGATTTTGTCAAAAATCAAAACAAAAGGACTGCTGTCAGGGGTTAACTTGCTCCAATGGTAAAGGGACAAAAGTATAGCAATAGAACCTATATAGAAAATTAATATACGAAATACGGACTGGTTTACAGCTTTAGGTATAGTCTTTTGAGGGTTTTCTGTTTCTGAAGCGGCAATTCCAATAAGTTCTAGTCCGCCAAACGAAAAAGTAATCACAGGAATAGCAATTATTAGTCCCCACATACCGTTGGGGAATATCCCATTAAATAAAGAATTTCCACTATTAGTTGAGTATGACCATAAATTTGCTATACTTGCACCGGGTACAAAACTTGGGTTAAAAAATAGTATGTATCCACCAGTCAAAATCATAGCACAAATAGCTATAATTTTTATTATAGAAAAACAAAACTCTATTTCTCCATAAGCTTTTACTGTTATCAAATTTACGGCATTGATAAGCACAAAAAAGAATAGGGCAGTTTTCCACGTAGCCAAGTTCGGGAACCAATATTGAGCATAAGCGGCAACAGCAGTAAGTTCTGTTATTCCTATCAACACATAAAGAATCCAATAGTTCCACCCAGCTAAGAAGCCAGGGAACTTACCCCAATACTTGTAAGCGAAATAACTAAAAGAGCCAGCCATAGGTTCTTCAGTGTCCATCTCGCCAAGTTGTCGCATAATTAAAAAAATAGCAAATCCAGATATTAAGTACCCTAACAAAACTGCGGGTCCAGCAGCAAAAATAGCGCTGCCTGTACCTAAAAACAATCCTGTACCTATACAACCGCCCAAAGCAATAAATTGTATATGGCGATTTGTTAGTTTGCGTTTTAAGGTACTTTCTTGAGGCTGTTGCATTAAGAACCTCCACTTATATAAGAACCTTCCTTTAACATAACTCTAAGTATTTATTATAGCAAAGAAAGAGTATATAGACTAGTCCTAAGAAAGTCTAATAGAAATAAAAGGGTGATAAGTAGAAAATTTTAGTGATCTACATGTGGGACAAAGGTGAACATAATAAGTATAGGATAAGTAAGTTTTTTTTGCTATGTTTTTCAAAATAAAGCGTCAACCATGTTAGAACATTTGTATTGCGTAAATGAAATTGTGTATAATTCTACCAATAGATAATAACAATTGTCATTTTCTTTTATAAAAAGAGGTGCAATGGATAGCTTTACCGCTGTTATTTGTCAGTTAAACTCTTTTGCGTGGGCATGTCCTGTTTTTATTATTATCCCTGTATATCTCTATTTTACACTCAAAACAAACTTTATTCAAAAGAAACTTTTTAAAGGGTTAAAACTTGCATTGGCAAGGCAAGAACAGTATAGTCAAGGCGAACTGTCTCCTTATAAAAGATACTGTAGTTGAATATCAAGAAGCAGAACAAAATAAACAGAGCAAAAAAATTAAGATATCCATTTAACTAGTAGGAGATAATTGTTGTGGAAAAGTTTCATGTTTTTCTTTCGTTTTTAGATAGTTTGGTTTGGGGGTACCCGCTAATAATTTTCATGTTTTGTTTGCACATTTATATTACGTTTAGAACACGTTTTGTTCAGAGGAAACTTTTTAAAGGCATAAAGTTATCTTTACAAAATAAAAGTTACACAGAAGGCCACATTTCTCCATTTGCAGCGCTTTGCACAGATCTGTCTGGAACGGTAGCTATGGGCAACATTTTGGGAGTGGCCTATGGCATTGTGTTAGGTGGCGTTGGTTCTATATTTTGGATATGGCTAACAGGCATTCTTGGAGTTGCTACAAAATATGCTGAAAGTTTGCTAATAGTTAAATATAAAGTTAAAAATCAAGATGGGACTATTGTTGGCGGTATGATGTATGTTATGGAGCACGCACTAAAAAAGAAATGGCTTGCTACTATTTATGCAACCCTTCTTTGCATCACTTGTTTTATGATGTATGGCGCATTTCAGTCAAGCGAGCTTGTTTTATTTTGTTTTAAAGTAAAAAGTTGGTCTTTGGAATTAATAGGGTTGTTGATATTAGTGTCTATTATGTTAGCTTGCTGTATATATAAAGGAATTCAATCTATATCTAAAGCTTGTGTTATTGTAGTACCATTTATGATAATTTTGTACGTGTTATCTTGTTTAACGATTCTTATGATAAATATAAAATATTTGTTACCTGCAATAAGTTCAATTTTTACGCAAGCATTTTCTTTAAAAGCAGGGGTTGGAGGTTCTCTAGGAGTTAGCATTATAACTGCAATGAGGTACGGGATATCTAAAGCAACGTTTTCTTCAGAGTCTGGCTCAGGTTCCAACTCTGTAGCAGACGCTTGTGCAAGAGCTAAAGATCCGTTTCAGCAAGCTTTAATTTCTAGTACAGGGACATTTTGGGATTCTTGTGTTATATGCGTTTTGACAGGCCTTGTGTTTGTAACAACGTCTTATACTAACCCTAGTTTACCTATTAACGAATTAAATGTGGTTGGAATTTTGGATTTAGCGTTTGCAAAACTGCCCTATGGTAACCTTGTTATGTTTTGTGCTTTGTTTATATTCAGCACTATGCTTGAAGGGGCTTATGTTTTTGAAGTTAGCTTCAAATATTTGTTTCCGAAGGCTAACTTTTTTATGATTAGATGTCTTTACGTTTTTACAGTAATACTAGGAGCTGTTTTGCCTATTAAAGCATGGGATGTTTTTGAATTATTTGAAGGGTTTAAAATAGTACCTTCAGCAATAGTTTTATTTTTGTTAGGAAGTTTTATTTCTAAAGAAACACGACAATGTTTATCTAACAATAATATAAATGTAGAAAATATTAATCCAGGACAACTTGTTGAGACAAACAAGCATAATGAAATGAAAATAAATTTATAGTTTTCTTAAATTTGTCGTACAAATATGCTACTTTAAAGGAGTTAGTTTAACAAACAAAAAGGGACTTAAATATTGTTTAAACAACACTGTATAAAAAGCAGGTTGTTGCTTAAAAAGGAGAAAATATGAAATTTTCTATAAGTGAAGCTTTTAAGTTTTCATTTCAAAGTTTTAAAGAAAACTGGGCAAAAATTTTAGGAACATCCTTTTTTACTATTGCTTTAATAATCATAGTACAATATTTTATAGCAAAATCTTTGCTCATGCAATTTGACGTTTTGTCTATTATAAATGACTCAAAAACCATGTTAAAATTTGTGTTTTTTAAAAATATTTCGTTGATAGTTTCAACAATTTTCTTTTTTTGTTTAACTAGCACTCTTTTGCCTACAATTTCAGGCTCACAAGTAAAATTTAAAAACTATTTTCTAGAAGGGGAAAAGGTGATAAACTTTATATGTGGGATGTTTTTAATAGTGCTTGTGCCGTCGCTTATTGCTTTACTTTCTTTTGGCATATTTGCTAAACACGACGATGGTAGCGTTATTTTTAATGTTTTTCAAACGTTGTACACAGTTATGTCTTTTGGTGTTATAATATACTTATTTAGATACCTATTGTTTTATGTTGACATTTTAGAAGGACAGTCTGTACTAAAATCTCTAAAAAACAGTGCTCAAATGTTAAAAGGGAACTTATTTAAGTTTATTGCGCTGATAATTTTGTTGGTTTTTATAAGCTTGTTAGGAATACTAACTATTGTAGGTGCATTTTTTGTGTTACCTTTAGATGCACTCGTCATTATATATGTGCATAGGCAGCTTGCAAAAAGCTATAAAAATATCCCACAAAAAACGTTTAAAATGCGCAGCGTTAAAGTTTAATTTATAGTTTTTAGAAGGACAATTTGTATGGACGAGAACAAACTTATTGCTGTTGTAGGCGTTTCTGAAAATCCAACCAAGTTTGGGTATAAAATATTTACAGATTTATTAAATGCAGGTTTTAAAACTGTGGCTGTTGGGGCTAGAGGAGGTAGTGTTGTAGGAAAATGTATTTATAAATCTTTAAAAGATTTACCTAACAAGCCAGATATAGTTGTAACAGTAGTGCCTCCTGGAGGGACAGACAAAACTGTTGACGACGCCATATCTTTAGGAGTTAAAGAAATATGGATGCAGCCGGGATCAGTGTCGCAAACAGCTGTAGAAAAAGCGAAATTAGCAGGGATTAAAGTTACTCACCACGGCTGCTTTATGGTTGCGCACGGTGTGTGGTAGTTAGTTTAGAGTTCAAATATATATTGCGCTTGACGACAAAAAGTGGAGATATAAATGCTTAATTTTAAAGCAGTGTTGTTTGATATGGACGGCATTATAGTGGACTCTATGCCGTATCATTTTATTTCGTGGTTTGAAACATTAAAAAAATATAATGTTCGTGTAAGACCGTCAATTATTTTTGAAATGGAAGGCGCTAAGTGGGGACATATAATAGAAGTTGCTTTTAAAGATTATCAAGTGGAATTAACGCCTGAAATATATTCTCGTATATGTGGACAAAGGGAAGAACTTTTTAAAAAGTACTTTAAAAGAGACATATTTTTAGGAATTCCAGAATTTATAAAACACTTAAAAGCTCAAAACATTTTAGTTGGGCTTGTAACAGGCTCTCTGAGAAGAGAAGCGCAAAATATGCTTCCTAAAGAACTGTACAATCTTTTTGATACCATTGTTGGAGGTGACACTGTAACAAATGCTAAACCTCACCCTGAACCGTACTTAACAGCAGCTACCAACTTAAAAGTAAATCCACAAGAATGTTTAGTGATAGAAAATGCTCCTTATGGTATAAAGTCTGCAAAAGACGCAAATATGGTTTGTTACGCTATAGCTACAAGTTTGCCAGAGGAGTCTTTAAAAATGGCAGATAAAGTATTTGATAAACATAAAGACTTATACAATTTTTTAAATTTAAATAAAGTATAGTTAATGCTAAAAAGGAGTATCGAGTATGAAAAGAGTTAACACTACAATAATTTACATTTTTTGTGCTTTAGGGGGTCTTCTTTTTGGTTATGATACAGGCATAATTTCTAGTGCAATTTTGTTTATACAACAAGAGATGGCACTTACTTCTTTACAGGAAGGCGTTGTGGTAAGTTCTATCCTTTTTGGTGCTATGATAGGTGCTTGTCTTATCACTCCACTCTCGGACAAATATGGTCGTAAAAAGATGTTGTTAATTTGTGCGTTTATTTTTGTTGTGGGTGCTATATTTTCTGCAAGTTCTGTAAACATGTTACTACTAACAAGTTCGAGGGTGTTTTTAGGTGTTGCTGTTGGAGGGGCGTCTGCTTTAGTCCCTTTATATATTTCAGAAATGGCGCCAGCTCGTCGTAGAGGGTCACTTGCAACATTAAACCAAGTGATGATAACAATCGGCATTCTATTAGCTTATTTGGTTGCTTTGTTTTACGTAAATGTCGCTAACGGTTGGCGGTTAATGATAGGCTTTGCTGCTATACCTGCAGGCATAGTTTTTTTAGGAGCACTATTTTTACCTGAAAGTCCAAGATGGCTTTTTGAAAAAGGGAAAGAAGACCAATCTATTAATGTTTTAAAGAGGTTAAGAATTAACAAATATAACCAACCAGACTTAGATTTAATATCTAAAGAAATACAAGAAATGAGAGAAGCAGTTTCTCAAGAAAAAGGCGGTTTTAAAGACTTAACCAAGAAATGGGTACGTCCAGCTTTGGTTGCAGCTGTAGGAATTGCTGTTTTTCAACAATTTGTAGGCATAAACACGGTTATTTATTATGCTCCTACAATTTTTGTTAACCTTAATTTAGGTACTTTGTCTGCAATTTTAAGTACAGTTGGTATAGGAACTTTAAACGTGCTGGTTTCTGTGCTTGCGTTATATGTTATGGACAAAATAGACAGAAAAAAGCTTCTTATTTTTGGCAGTTCTGGAATGTTTGTGTCTCTTATAATCCTTTCAATTTTTACTAATATTCATACTTCAGCAAGTATGTTAGGATACATTACTTTAATTTCTTTATGTCTATACATTTTCTTTTTCGCTCTTACTTGGGGACCAATATCTTGGATTATTATAGGGGAAGTTTTCCCTTTAAAAGTTAGAGGGTTAGGTGCAGGCGTTACCAGCTTGGCAAACTGGGGTTCAAATTTATTGGTAGCTTTAGTGTTTCCTGTACTGTTTGAAAAGTTGAACACTTATTTGTTTTTAGCTTTTGCAGGTGTAGCGATACTTTCAATATTTTTTGTAAAGCACAAAGTTTTTGAAACAAGAGGTAAATCTTTAGAAGAAATAGAAATAGCTCTCTACAAAAATTCTTTGAACATTTAATATATTGGTATACGTTATTAATTTCAAAAAAACTAGCTAGCTTAAAAAAGTTCTATAAATTTTGACTCTCCCTAATATTTTATTAAACTTCATTGTATGTTAAAGTCATCGCCAGAACCTGACTTGATCGGTTTGGCCACCACAACTAATATTATATGTCTAAACCCTGGTCGAGTCAAAAGCAGATCAACTACCTATGCCTCCCTCACCTGATCAGCCTGTATCCGTTACTCTTGATCCGCAAACAAAAATTATTTTCAAGACGCGCGCTGCAAGGTTGGTGTTTGTAGTAAAATTTGAGTAAATTCCTCTAAAAATTGTCAAACTAAAAACACCAGCAGACATTGTGTTTCACGTGAAACATTAATAAAACGGTTTAAATATTTGAATAGCTGTTGTTAAATATTGTAAAATTAACGTAAATACAATGTGGAAAAAACTGATAAAATTTGGTAGATAAGAAGACAGTGTGAACTTAAACCGGCCAAGTCAGGTCTTATAGAGGCCAAGTCGGCAATAACTAAATGGTCATGTGTTTTTAAGTGGAGTAAGTAGATAATGAGCAAAGTGATATCAATAGCAAATCAAAAAGGTGGTGTTGGGAAAACAACAACATCAATAAATTTAGCTGCTAGCTTATGTCATCTTGGACAAGAGTGCTTATTAATTGATATGGATCCTCAGAGCAATACTACAAGTGGACTAGGTATAGACAAAGACTCTTTAAAAAAAACAATATACGATGTTCTAATAGACGAGATTGATTTGGAAGGTGTTATACAAAATACAGCTATGGATTGGCTTGATATTGCCCCTGCCACGACATCTTTAATTTCTGCAGAGATTGACCTTGTAAACTTAGAAAATAGAGAAAAAAAATTAAAATTTGCATTGGAAAAATTTAAAAAAGTCTATAAATATATAATTATAGATTGCCCTCCATCTTTAGGGCTTCTTACAATTAACTCTCTTGTTGCAGCAAATACAATTTTGATTCCTATGCAATGTGAATTTTTTGCTTTAGAAGGGCTAGGACAATTATCTAAGACTATATCTACTTTAATGCAAGAGTTTAGCTTAGACTTAGAAGGTGTTTTGTTTACTATGTTTGACTCTAGAACTAATCTGTCAGGACAGGTTGTAGATGAAGTTAAAAAATTTTTTAAAGATAAAGTTTACGAAACTAAAATACCTAGAACTGTAAAACTTGCAGAATCTCCAAGTTTTGGAAAGCCAGCTATTCTTTATGACCCTACAGGCAAAGGGACAAGTGCATATTTGGATTTTGCTAAAGAATTTCTCTCAAAACAATCGTAATCAGGAGAAAATTCTTCCCAAGGTAAACTTTCCAAACTAAAAATTTATGATTAAATTTTCCATTTTCCTTAAAACTGGGCAAGTCAGGTAGTAATGTAAGTAAATAGTTATTTTAGAAGCAATTTAGAATATAAAAATAGAACATTGAGCCAGACAAAATGTATTAGAATGGAGAAAAAAACATGCAGAAAAAAGTTTTAGGTAGAGGGTTAGAATCCTTAATCCCATTGTTAGGGCAAAATAAAAGTGTAGATGATACGGTAATAAAAATTCCATTAAATAAAATTAAACCTAATAGATTTCAGCCCAGAACTAAATTTGATGATAAAAAATTACAAGAACTTGCAAGATCAATTAAGAAACATGGTTTAACTCAACCTATTTTAGTTTCAGAGTCTGTTGTTCCTGGCGAGTATGAAATTATCGCAGGAGAAAGGCGTTACAGAGCTTCTAAACTTGCAGGTAACAAGGATATAAAAGCTATAGTTAAACGGTCTACAAATGACAAGCAGCGTTTTGATTTAGCGTTAATAGAAAATTTGCAAAGAGAAAATTTAGATCCTATAGAGGAAGCCAAAGCTTTTCAGAGACTTATAGAAGAATTTTCTCATACGCACGAACAAATTGCAGAACTTATAGGGAAAGAAAGGTCTGTTATATCAAATACATTAAGGCTTTTATCTTTGCCAGAAGATGTTCAAGCACTTATTTCTGAAGGAAAAATATCTTCTGGGCATGGCAGAATGCTTGCAAGCATAGAAGATGTTGCAAAATTAAAACAAATGGTAGAAAGAATATTAAATGAAAAACTTTCAGTAAGAGCTGTAGAAAAAGTAGTTTCAGGGTTTAAAAAAGTTAGCCCTAAGAAAATAAAAGAAAAAAAACAAGAAGTAGAGCTTGCTAACTTGAAAGAAGAAATTCAAAGAAAGTTTGGAACTAAAGCAAATATTGTAGGTGACAGCAAAAAAGGTAGAATAGAACTGTTTTATTATTCTTTAGATGACCTTGAAAGAATAGTAAAAGAACTAAAATTATAAAAACATTCTTTACTATATAGTACTATAATTGTGGATTAGTTGTGTATAACTAGCATAAAGTTAGTTTAAATATATTGGCAATTTTAATAAAAAATTTAACCCAAAAAAATAAAACATATTGAAAAATCAATACAAATATAACAAAGCTTAAATTTAAATATTTTATAAGTATTTTATTTTTGCTATGTGGATAACTTGTTGATAGTTTTATTAAAGCTTCAAAATTTTTTATTTTATTGTAGTAAAAATACATAAGATAGTGATATCTTTTTTTACAATAATTTATAATTTTTCTTTGCAAGTGTTCACAATAGGGCATATTTTTTAGTATGTAAAAGTTCAAACACATCAACCCACTTGAAAAAGAGGGAAAGAATATAAAGTAAAGCTAGGAAAAAGATTAAACGTTAATAAAAGAACGTTGAGCATAAAAAGCTTTACAGCGAT
>JAISOG010000045.1 GCA_031275795.1 Candidatus Endomicrobiellum incisitermitis | reverse complement strand
ATTTCCCTCGTCTAAGTCTATAGCAATTAAAGATGATATAATGCTAGTTGTTCTTAATGAAAAAGAGTTATTACAAACTCAAAAACTGTTGGAGGACAGAAATGAAAAATAACTTCGAGAATGAAAAACAGAATTTTATAAAAGAATATGATTTTATTTTTAGTTTAGGTGAGGCATGTTCTTGTGCAAGTGCATTGATAACGCTTGGTTTTAGAAAATCAAGTTGTGTGTTTGATTGGTTATATGGGGGGGAGGGGAGAGGTACTTTGGGAGAACAAATATTGTAGCTAACAAATTTGATAGGTTTTTAGAAAAAAGAGATTTAAGTTATTATTCATTAGACAATCGTAATGAGAAAATGGATGCTTACAAAAATAATTATAATCTTTTAGTTTTTAATCATGATTTTCCTAAAGGCATTCCTTTTGACGAAGCTTTTTGTATAGTTAAACAAAAATATGATAGAAGAATCCAAAGGGTATTAAATATTTTAGAATGTACTAATAAGAAAGTGTTAATAGTATATTTGGAAATTCCTACGGAAGATCACATTAAAATTGACAACTATGAAATTGTTAAAGGAATTAACTTAATTAGAAATAATAAGGATTTTAAAGCTTGCATAGATTTAATATATATTAATTTTTCTAAAAATTTTAGTGTGAATAGGATCCATAATGGGGTAACAAGAATATCCTGTGATTACAAACAATGGGAAAGTTCAGTAAATTATGAAGTAGATTATAAAAATTTGAAATTTCTCTCAAAGTTGGTAAAATTGAAAAATGATATATAATAGTATGTTGTCAAAGCACACTGTTTCAGTGATAATGCTTGCTTATAATCACGAGAAATATATTCAAGATGCTATAAAATCAATTATTGCACAAACTTATAAAAATATAGAGTTAATTATAATTGATGATGGCTCTAAAGATTCTACATATAAAAAAATATTAGAAATGGAATCTGATTGCAAAAATAGGTTTGTTAGAACGATTTTTAAAACTCAGAATAATGTTGGTACGAGCACAACGCTTAATCGCCTTGTTGCTCTGACAGAGGGCCAATATATTTACATTATTGCTTCTGATGATATAGCAGCTCCAGATGCAATAGAAACAGAAGTTTTATTTCTTGATAGAAATCCTGATTATGGACTTGTTGTTGGGGACAATGCAATAATAGACTCTGAGTCAAATAGAATATATTATGGATCAAATGGTGAATTTGTGTATACTGAAAAAGATGTCAAATACAAAACGTTTGGAGAATTTTTACAGGCACAAGTTCCATATGTAAATTTTTGTTCAAAAGAATTTGGTTCTTATGAATCTTTTTGTCGTACAAATTATGTTCCAAATGGTTATTTGATAAGGAAAATAATTTTTAATGGGAAAGATTTGTTTTCTATAAATGCTCCTCTTGAAGATTGGTGGCTTATGCTGCAAATATCAAAGTATTGGAAAATGAAATATATTAATAAAATTTTATTTTATTATCGCCAACATAGCTCTAACACGATTAATCAGAGAGAAAAAATAGATTCTTATGTACTAAAAACATTTGAATACGAGAAGAAATGTGTTTTAAGTAAAAGTATTGATAAATTGCAATAATAGAGAAAGAATGATGAATACAAAAGAAGTTTTGTTTATATTACTGATATGATTATAGCTCTTTTCTACGTTTTGTTTTAGGGAGAAAATAAACAAGCTTATAATGTATCTGCCGATTCTGAGACAGAAATTCTGGAATTGGCACAAATATTGTGCGCATTATGTCCAGACAAAAAATTATCTGTTAAATTTGGAAATATTGTAGATTTAAATTATACATCGTTGGCAAATGTGTCTTTATGTACTGATAAATTAAAAAAACTTGACTGGCAACAGAAAATTCAAATAGAAGAAGGATTAAGCGTATGATTGAAAGTTATGTGAAATATATGTAAAATAAATGTAGAGAGGGTAGAAATCAGTCAAAGGTACAAGATACGAATAATAACGAAAAGAGGTAGGGCATAGACAATATTTCATCAAACCAAAGGTAGCATCATACATATATAAGCACATTAGAAGATATGTTCAGGAGAGGACTAATATTAAGAGATTTGTTCGTTATTTACAAGATTTTATAACAGCAATAAGTATAAATTACAGATAAAGAGCATAATGCAGAGTCTGAAATTGATGTTGGACACAAAGTCTAGGAAAATTATTTAATAATCAGGAGGTTCTACAAGTGGTCAAGTCAGGTTTTATTGCTATACTAAAAAAACAAGAAGTCTATCTTGTTTATGCAGGTCTGTTTTTTTTGCAGTTTTTTCTATTGTTTTTTGTGCTTAATGGAAATTTTACTAAGCATATGTTGGTTCTTGTTGGTCAGGAAATTTTTGGAATAAGTTCAAATTGGTATTGGCATCACTTTGTAGTGACTAATACAGTAGTTATATTATTGCTACAGTGCAGTATTTTGTGGGGTTATCATGCATGTCGAAAGAACGGAGATTTAAAAAATTATTTGTGCTTGTTAATCCAAATAATTTTGATTTGCATTTTTATTTTTTTTGCTGTTACTTTGGCACATTGTAACATCTCTCTTTGGTTTGATGAAATTGCGTCGCTCAATAATGTTAAAGGATCATTAAAAGATATCATTCATGCATATAGTATAGATATGTATCCTCCCATGGAAGGTATTTTAAGGAAATTATTCATTTTATTTTTTTCAGACTCTATTTTTGTTATGAAAATATTTTCTGTTGTTCCAACGATTTTAATGATAATTTTTATGTCTATATTTTTAAGCAAAGAATTTTCTTATAAAGTATCAATAATATTTTTGTTTTGCATGCTAGCTTCTGGCCCAATTATG
The DNA here is from genome assembly GCA_031275795.1 of Candidatus Endomicrobiellum incisitermitis. Classification (GTDB taxonomy): domain Bacteria; phylum Elusimicrobiota; class Endomicrobiia; order Endomicrobiales; family Endomicrobiaceae; genus Endomicrobiellum; species Endomicrobiellum incisitermitis. Next base: position 6,476 of record JAISOG010000045.1, on the reverse strand, counting down.
CATTATTCTATAGAAATAAGAATGTACACATGGGCATTGTTCTTTATCTCAATGTTGATTCCAACTAGTTGGTATATTATAAAGACAGGAAAAACAAAGTGGTGGTTGTTGTTTATACTGAGTACATTATGTGCAGCTTATACGCATTATTATGCTGCTCTTAGTGTTTGTATTATATGTTGTTCTCTCTTTTTGTATATTATGTTTAATGATAGGAAACAAATCAAGAAAGCATTGATTACAAATTTAATAGTAGTTCTATTATATTTGCCGTGGGTTTATTTTTTTGTAAGGATTTTTAAAGAAGCAGCAAAAGGCATTTGGATTCCTACTATTACAATAGATAGTGTAACGCAAATTCTTGCATCTCCATTTCAGTCAGGAACTATTTTTTGTACAATATTATTTAGTTTTTTGTTCATTTCTTCAATATGTGTTTTTCTTTGTACGATAAAAAAAGATGCAAAAAGTAAATTTGCATTTATAGGATTTTTATGTTCTTTGTGTGTAATGGCAATAGGAGTGTCTGTTTCGCTACTTACAAGCCCTTTAATATATGACAGGTATCTTTTTTGCACTTTTGGCATGGTGTTTTTTTTCTTTGCTGTTGTTATGGGAGGACTAAGAGATATTAGAAAGTATGGAATAGTGATAACTGCTTTATTTATACTGAGCGTAGCTAGTTTATCAACAAAGTATTTTATAGAATACCGTGAAAATAAAGGGGCTGTACAATGGGCTAGTTTTGTAAAAGAGTGCAGATCTCCAGAGGCTATTATCTTCATGGAAGGACTCAATCCGCATATTCCTTATGTTATTGACTATTGGTTTCCAAAAGTTAGTATTAAGCATTATGGATATAAAAATTTATTACCTAGCCAGAAAGAACTTGCCAATACATGGATTATAGTCGATGAAAACGAAGATATTTGCTGTGATGGAAATATACAATTAGTTGGAACATTTAATCCACATGATTGGTATAAGTTTAAAATCTATCATTCAAACCTGACACCTGGCTTGACCAGTAAATGAGAAAAAGATAGGAAGAACTAAACTAAATGGATAAAAAAAATATACATAGCACTAACTGTGGGGTAAGTTTATCCTGCCTACCATTAATCTCGGTAATTATTCCTGTTTATAATACAGAATCATATTTAAGGGAATGCCTTGACAGCGTTGTCAATCAAACGTTCAAAGGTATTGAAATTATCTGCGTCAATGATGGTTCACCTGATAATTCGAAAAGCATTCTTGAAGAATATGCAAAAAAAGATAATAGAATCCATCTGATAGACCAAAAAAATCAAGGTGTTGTTACAGCTAGGAATAACGGGATAGAAGTGGCTAAAGGCAAATATATATATTGTTTAGATAGCGATGATAAAATTGCAATCAATGCCTTGGAAATCTTATATAATTTTGCAAAAAAGAACCCTAAATACGCTGTTGTTACGTGTCAAGCAATGAAGTTTGGCATAGAGCAAGGATTGGTTGTTCTTCCAAAGCCTACCACCGTTAATATGTATAAATGTAATTGCGTGGTGTCTACGTTGGGGTTGTATGAAAAAAGATTTTGGCAAAAATACGGTGGTTATGACACAAGATTTAATGACGGTATTGAAGATTATGATTTTTGGATGAATTTTATAAATGACGGACAAAAAATCATTAAGCTGTCTAAAGTATTGTTCTATTATCGCATAAAGAATAAAAATGAATCACGAAATGAACAAACTAAGATCAATCATGGTAGACTGTGCGAGCTGATACATCAGAAGTACCCTAATATAGAAAAGCAAATCAATAAAACAAAATTTACATATTACATTTCACTTATAACAGTTGATAAGAATGACTATAAATTAAAAATTAAATTGTTTAAAATATTTCCTTTATACACGATAAAGCATAAAAATGGATATGTAATACATAAATTACTTGGATTTATTCCTGTTTTACTCGTAACCCGGGGATGACCCTTAATGGACAAAACCAAAAAAGGAAAAATAAAAATTTTCTTTAAACAAATATTGTCATATAAGAACAAAATTAAATATGCGGATTATGTGATGAATTCTTCACTTAATAAAAGTAAGTTTGTTCCTATCGCTTTCGATGATCATAAAATTAAATCAAACGACAAAAAACTGATTGCGTATTATCTCCCGCAATTTTATCAAATCCCGCAGAACGACAAATGGCATGGGCGAGGTTTTACAGAATGGGATAATTGTGTAAAAGTCTTCCCTCAATGGGCAGGACATTGGCAGCCTCATTTGCCTATAGACGTGGGGTTCTATAATTTAGAAACAGTGTCCGTAATGCATAGACAAATAGAATTAGCTAAAAAATATGGAATTTCAGGTTTTTGTTTTTATTACTATTGGTTTTCAGGTGGAGAAAAAATTATGGAAAAACCAATAAATAATTTTCTTAAAGATAAAACGTTAAATTTTCCGTTTATGCTATTTTGGGCAAACGAGGATTGGACAAATACTTGGGGTGAAAAGGAAGATAAGGGAACAAAAGTTTATGAAGCAAAAATGAAAGATTCAGATGTACAAAAATTCGCGGACGATATCATTCCTTTTTTTGAGGATAAGCGTTATATAAGAATACAAGGGCGACCCATGCTCATAATTTATCAATCGCTAAAAGATAAAAATCTGCCAAAATTCATTATAGATCTGGGAAAGGCTTTAGAATCCAAAGGATCTACAAGGCCTTATGTGATGCTTGTTTTTCCTGATGAAAATCCAGAAATATTTGACCCTTACAAATTTAATGCCGATGCGGCTGTTGAATTTGGCGTCCATATGAAAAATAGAATAAACTATTTATATAAACCTATTGAACGAAAAGACATCATAAACCCTTTGGCAAAAATACAATATTTTGATATGACAGACTATATTTTAAAAAAAGTTTATGAGAGCGATACTGCTTTTCCGACATTCAATGGTGTTATGACAACATTTGATAATACGGCAAGGAAAATATATTCAGGAGCATATCTTTTTGACTTGTCGCCGTCACTATATAAACAATGGTTGGGTAACGTTCTACAAAAGACAAAACAAGAATTTGTTTTTATTTCTGCTTGGAATGAATGGGCGGAGGGCATGCATTTAGAGCCTGACCAAAGGTTTGGATATGCGTATTTACAAGCTACAAGAGATGCACTAGAAGAAAGGACTTAAAATGAAATTATTTTCCAAAACAAAAGAACCGCATAAGACTGTTTATAAAATTTTCATCATAGAGATTTTTAAAAAGAAAATGCAAGACAATGTCAAAAGGTATTATATTTTTGGCATTCACATCTTTAAGAAGAAGTTTACAACAAAAGGAAGTTTAAAAACAATACAAGATTTAGGATATTTTGATAAGGAGTATTATTATTTTCAAAGGCCAGATGTTAAGGAAGCAGGAGTAGACGCTTTAGAGCATTATCTTACACAAGGATGGAAAGAAGGAACCATTCCATCTTTATATTTTGACAATAATGCTTATCTAGAAGCATATCCAGAAGTGAAAATGAATCCTCTATTACATTATTTATTATATGGGAAACAACTAGGTAATAAGGTATATGGAGTTTTAAATATCACGTATGATGTAGCAAAAGAACAATTCAAATATATAGTGAGACAAACAAAATGTTTGTTTTTTGATGTGATAAGCAAAGTAAAAATAAAACAACCGTTAATTTCCATACTAATACCTGCTTACAATCATGAAAAATATGTAAAAGAGGCAATTCTTTCTGCTGTGAATCAGTCTTATAAAAATATTGAAATCATTATTGTTGATAGTAGTAGTTCTGATTCAACTTGGCAAAAAATTTGTGAATTAAAAGAAGTATGTGAAAAAAGATTTAAAAGAGTTGTTTTGAAAAGAATTAAAAAAGTTATATCCTTTGCAGAAGTATTAAATTATTTAGTATCTTTAGCAGAGGGTGAGTATATATTTTTTTTACATTCAGATGATGTTTGTAAGGAAACTTGTTTGGAAGAAGAAGTTAACTTTTTAAGATATAATCATAAATATGGTGCTGTAGTTGCAGATAATGAAATTATCGATCATAATTCTGTTCGAGTTTTTTGGGATAAAGATAAAAATAATTGCTATGTTGAGAATGGGGAAGTGTCAAAAACTTTTATAGATTTTTATAAGAAAATAAGGACAGATTTCAATTTTAATTCTGAAGACTTTGGAAGATATATAACTTTGCTTAGAAATAATTATATTCCGAATGGATATTTAGTTAGAATAAATGTTTTTAAGGGAAGGAAAGGATTTTTTTTTAGAAATGGTTTTATGTGTGATTATGATCTTTGGCTTCATATATCTAAAAAGTCGAAAATTAAATATATAGACAAGGTTCTGTTTTCATACCGTTGGTTTGCTTTGAACAGCTCGCATCTTCATAAAAAAGAGATTGATACAGTATCTAAAAATTTGATGGACAGAGAAAGATCTACGTATAGTAGGCTTATTAGTAGAGAATCTGGAAAATTTTTTTTAAGAAAATCTATGAGAACTTAATGGTTATACTTGTTTTGGGCGGAGGACAAGATCAGGCAAGATTTATCGTTGGTTTAAAGAGGCGAGGGCATAGAATAATTGTAGTAGATTACTTTGATAACATTCCAGCAAATGAAATAGCAGATAAACATGTTGTGGAAAGTACTCTGAATATTAATGCTATAGTTAAAATAGCAGAAGGAGATAAATCTGAGTGGATTTAGATAAAAAGATTACATATGTGACACGCCCGATAGTTCCTTCAATAAATGATTTTATTCCTCTAGTGGAAGAGTTATTTGCTTCAGGACAACTTACAAATAAGGGGAAAAACCACGAGTTATTAGAAATAAAACTAAAAGCTTTATTGAAAGCTAGCAACTGTTTGCTTTTTAATAATGGGACAAGTGCGCTTTTGTGTGCATTGAAAGCATTTGACTTTCCTATTGGTAGTGAAATAATAACTACTCCATGGACTTTTGCTGCAACACCACACTGTATTTCATGGAATGGGTTTTCTCCAGTTTTTTGTGATATAGAAAAAAACACATTCTGTATAGATAGTTCCAAAATTGAGAACATGATTACAAAAAGGACGAGAGCTATTTTGGGGGTTCATGTTTATGGATTTCCTTGCAATGTTATAGAAATAGAACGCATAGCAAAAAAATATAACTTAAAGGTGATTTATGATGCTGCTCATGCATTTACAACAGAGATAAACGGTAAAGGAATAGGAACTTACGGTGACATTTCTATGTTTAGTTTCCATGCTACGAAACTTTTTAATACGTTAGAAGGAGGAGCTCTTACCTACAACGATGGTTCATTACAGAAAAAAGTAAATAATTTACGTAACTTTGGAATTTGCTCAGAAGAGAGTGTAGAAGATGTGGGTATAAATGGTAAAATGAACGAACTCCAGGCAATAGTAGGACTCTTGAACCTTAAATTAATTGATGAAGAAAAACGAAAACGAAAAATATTAAAAGAGTTTTATGATAAGAGTTTTAGTAATGTAAAAGGGATTCGTATTCCAAAAATGCCACAAAATACAAGTCATTCATATCAATATTATACCATTATTGTGGAAGATGAATTTCCGTGCTCAAGGGATAAAATATATGATAACCTTAAGAATAAAAATATTTTTGCCCGTAAGTATTTTTTTCCAATGTGCGCTGATTATGAATGTTACAAAGACTTGCCATCTTCACGCCCAGAAAATTTACCAGTGGCAAATGATATTAAAGATAGAATCTTATGTTTACCATTCTATGGAGATTTAGATGTAACAACGGCTAATAGAATTATTAAAATTATTGAGAAACTAAAAAATGAATGATCTTGAGAAGGTGTTGCTTGCAAAGGAATTAAACGCGTTAGAAGAAAATATTAAAATGGATTTGATTTTGGTAAGAAGGCGCTAAGTTTTTAAAGGTTAAAAATGAAATATAACTACTTAATAATAATGCCGCGTTTAATAAGCAACTTTAATGAAGGATATAATTTCCCGATAGGTATTTGTTATATTTCTGCTGTCATGAAACAAGGTGGATTTAATGTATTTACGGTTAATCTTAACCATGTTGAAGGATAAGTTGGCGCTGTTATCGAAGCAGAAATTCTAAAACACGATATTGATGTAGTTTTGACAGGAGGCTTGAGTTTTCAATTTATATCTCTGCAACAACTTGTTGATAGAGTACGTTTTAAATTTCCTAAAATAAAAATTATAGTAGGTGGTGGAGTCATTACTGGTTGTCCACAAATTGCTATGCAGGCTTTTGAAAATAAAGTTGATGTAGGTATGATAGGAGAAGGGGAAGTTACTGTATGAGATTAAAGGGATAATTTATAGAAACTCTGAAGTCAAAAATGGGGGGGGGGGGGGGGGGGGTAAAAAAATAATTACAGCCATCAAAAAAAAAAAATTTAAACAC
>JAISOG010000023.1 GCA_031275795.1 Candidatus Endomicrobiellum incisitermitis | reverse complement strand
AAATATGATTTTGTATATGCTGTGTTTGATCAAATAATAAAAAGGTTTCTGCAAATGAACAATAAAAATCAAGAGATATATTTTACAAATGAAGTTATTGAGAGAATTATAAAACCTTTTTATTGTGACGATTTTAAGGAACATGTAAACTTTATTGTTTTTGATATGAGACCTAAAAGTTTTAATTTGCATTATATGTTGTTGTAGGACAACTTTTGTGGTCAGGTATATAGATTTTAGTTTTTAAAGGTTATTATGATCTTAAAAGTGTTAGTTACAGGAGCAACTGGTTTTGTTGGTAGTCATATTGTAGAAACTTTGCTTGAAGAAAAATATAAGGTTGTGTGCTTAGTTAGACAAACGTCAAATTTAAAATGGATAAAAGATTTGCCTTTAGAATATTTGTGTGGTAGTTTAGATGATGAAAAGTTTTTAAGTACTTTGGTTAAAGGTTTTGATGTTATTGTGCATTGTGCAGGAGTTGTAAGAGCCACAAGTAAAAAAGAGTATTTTAATGTAAACGTTGAAAACACAAAAAAATTATGTGGCGCTATTTTAGAAAATAATCTGACCTTAAAAAAGTTTATATTTATTTCATCTCAAGCTGCGCAAGGAGCATCTAACCTAAACTCTCTAAGGCAAGTAACAGATAAAGAAAACCCAGTTTCTGATTATGGTAGAAGTAAACTTTCTGCAGAAATTGAAATAAAGTGTATGCTAAGTGATAAAGTGCCATATACAATTTTTAGGCCAGCTGCAGTTTATGGGCCTAGAGATAAAGATATATTTATATTTTTTAATTTAGTTAATAAACATTTGCGTCCTGTAACTGTTAAGAAAAGACTTTTACAACTAGTTTACGTTAAAGATGTTGCAACTGCTGTGGCAAAAGCTATAGAAAGTAGACAAGCAAACAATAATACGTATTATCTTGCACATTCTACTCAATATACTTGGAGTGATGTCGGTGAAGTCATATCTAATAGTGTAGGTGTTAAGACAATTCCAATTATTGTTCCTGACTTTGTTTTTTACCTTGTAGGTTTTGTGTCTAAATTTTTGTCATGTTTAACAAAAAAACCTTTGGTTTTAAATGAACAAAAAATAGATGAAATGCTTTGTGATAATTGGTCTTGCGATACAAAACCTATTGAAAACGACTTGGAAATGTCTTTTACTAGTCTTGAAGTTGCTTCTAAAATAACGTATAATTGGTACTTAGAAAAAGGTTTTTTCTAATAAACTAATACGAAATAGGAGATGTTTGAATGGGTTCTGATATTTTCGAAAAGTGTTTTAATTTTCAGACTGTAAATGAGCTTAAAAAATTGGGATATTATCCATATTATCATAGAGTTGAGTCTGAACAAGGACCTGAAATTATAGTTGAAGGCAAAAAAAGAGTAGTTGTTTGTTCTAATAATTATCTTGGTCTTGCTAACCACCCTAAAGTTATAGAAGCTTCTATTAAAGCAGCTCAACGTTATGGCACGTCTTGTACAGGGTCTAGACTTCTCAATGGAACAAATGATTTGCATGAAAAAGTTGAAAGGAAATTTGCAAAATTGGTTGGGAAAGAAGATGCAGTTTTATTTACTACAGGACATCACTCAAATTTGGGAGCATTATCCTGCTTAATTTCAAAAAGTGAAGTTGTTATTACAGATAAATTAGATCACGCTTCTATTGTAGACGCTTGTCGTTTGTCTTTTGGCCAAATGGCAAGATTTAGACATAATGATATGTCAGACTTAGAAAGACAACTTATAAAACATCAGAATAGAGGTATGCTAATAGTTGTTGATGGAATTTTTAGTATGGAAGGTGACATTGCAAAACTTCCTGAAATTTCCAAACTTGCACAAAAATACAGAGCAAAAATTTTTGTGGATGAAGCCCACTCTTTAGGGGTAATAGGCAAAAATGGCAGAGGTGCAGGCGAATATTTTAATATGGAAGATGAAGTAGATGTGTTAATGGCTACAGCCTCTAAATCTATGGCTTCTATTGGTGGTTTTGTAGCAAGTAAAGTGGAGGTTATAGACTATATAAAACATAATGCAAGGTCTATTATTTTTACTGCAAGTCTTCCTCCGGCTTGTGTAGGAGCAATTGATGCTGCTTTAGATTTAATACAGCAAGAACCTGAGAGAAGAATAAAACTTATGGATACAGCAAAAAAAATGAAAGAAGCTTTTAAATCTCTAGGATTTAATGCAAATAATTCAGAGTCTCCTATTATACCTTTGGTTGTAGGTACAGATATGGTGGCATTTAAAATGTGGAGAATGCTTTTTGATGAAGGTGTTTTTGCATCTCCTGTTGTTACTCCTGCAGTGCCTGAAGGGCAAGCAATTATTAGGACAAGTTATATGGCAACTCATAATGATGAGCATTTAAATTTTATTTTAGAAAAATTTAAAAAAGTTGGAAAAGCTTACGGTATAATAGCGTGACATCTTATCAAGAGTATTTATAATAGATGAAAGTAATTAATGTAGAAAACAAAAAGCAATTAAAACAGTTTATAAATTTCCCTTGGGAGATTTATAAAAATAATAAGTTTTGGGTACCTCCTTTAAAAATTGATGTAAAAAAAATTTTAAGTGTAAAAAATCCTTTTTGGTTGCATGCAAAAAAACAACTTTTTTTAGTTTGTGATGAGCAAGGAGAAATTTTAGGTAGAATTGCATCTATTATTGATTACAATTATATATCTTTTCAAAATGATAAGTGTGGATTTTTTGGATTTTTTGAAAGCGTTAACGATATATCTGTTGCTAAAGCTCTTTTTGACAGTGTAAAATGTTGGTTAAAAGAACAAGGTATACATAAAGTTATGGGCCCTATGAACCCATCTACAAATGATGAATGTGGCTTTTTGATGGATGGTTTTGATATCTTGCCAAGTATTATGATGCCTTATACTCCGGGATATTATCTAGCTCTTGCCAAAGAGTGCGGGCTTGAAAAAATCAAAGAACTTTACGCTTATGATATGAATGTTACAAATGATTCTAGGGTAGCTAGACTTGAAAAAGTTGTAAATATGGCAAAAAAAAAGATGCCTATGTTACAAATAACAACTTTAAAAAAGAGTTCTTTTAAAAAAGATTTAGCTTCAGCAATATCTATATATAATTGCGCGTGGGAAAAAAATTGGGGTTTTGTGCCTTGGACTAATGAAGAGTTTTTAAGTATTGCATCAAAACTAAAAAATCTTATAGATCCTGAAATGATAATAATAGCTAAAACGTCAGATGTTGCTATAGGAATGCTTATATCTTTGCCAGATTATAACCAAGTTTTAAGTAAATTATACGGTAAAATTTTACCGTTTGGAATTTTTAAATTTTTGTATTATAGAAAAAAAATAGATAGTTTAAGACTTATGGTAATGGGAGTTGTAAAAGAGTATAGACATAAAGGCATAGAAGCTATTATGTATGAAAAAGGTCTTAAAAATGCTTTAAAATTGGGCTATAAACACTGTGAACTTTCTTGGGTATTAGAAGACAATGTAATGACATGTCGTACTGCAGAAATGATGAACGGTAAGATTTATAAAAAGTATGCAATATATGCTAATTTTAAATCTTAATTAAATTAAAGTTTTGTATTTGTTTGTGGATTTATGCGTCTTTCCTAGGATAACGACAAAAATATATAGTCGGAGGTATGAGGAAATGGTTCTTAAATCGTTGAGAAAAAAAGTAAGTTTAAAAAAGACAACTGCAAAAAAAGAAACAAAACCAAAAACAAATAAAACTATTTTGAAATTTGTAGATGAAAAAGAGTTAAGATTAAAAAATGACTCTAATACTTATGTTGTTATAGATTATCCAGTTGAATCAGAAGTTATTAGTAGTTGTCATTATGCTGTTAGAGTTGGCGCTTCTGGCGATGGTTATGTAGAGCTTTCATTTAATAATGGAGAATGGTTTCCTTGCAGATTTAGTTCTGGCTATTGGTGGTTTGATTGGACTTACTTTACACCTGGAGAACATTTTATTTCTGCAAGGCTTGTAAATCCAGCAGGTAATATTATTTTACAAACACAAAATAGGAAGTGTAAAGTATGGTAAAAGAGAAAGATTCTTTATATGAAATTTTAGGGAAACTTGTTTTAGTTTCTCTTGTTGGATGTTCTTGTTTTGTTATTGCAAGAGCTTTTTGTAAAAGTGACGAAAAAAAAGCAGCTCGTTTACAAGAAAGGTTGAGACAATCTTATGAGGGGCTCTCCCCTGACGAATATTAAAGTTTATAGGAAAATATAATGTATTTAAAAAAAGTAGAAATGTGTGGGTATAAGTCTTTTGCTGATAAAACAGTACTAGATTTTGAGCCTGGCATTTCTGGTATTATTGGACCAAATGGTTGCGGTAAGTCTAATATATCTGACTCTATTCGTTGGTGTTTGGGAGAACAAAGAGCTAAATCTATGAGAAGCTCAAGCATGCAAGAAGTTATATTTGGTGGCACGCAAACAAGGGCTACTACAGGCATGGCAGAAGTTTCCCTTACTTTTGACAATTCAGAGAACATTTTACCTATAAACTATTCTGAAGTTATAGTTACAAGAAGACTTTTTAGAAGTGGTGAAAGCGAATATTTTATCAATAAAACACAATGTAGGCTTAAAGACATAAGGGACATGTTTTTAGATACTGGTCTAGGTTCAGACGGTTATTCTATAATAGAGCAGGGAAAAGTAGATTTTTTAACTACAGCAAAACCTGAAGATCGAAGAGAATTGTTTGAAGAAGCAGCAGGTGTTTCTAAATATAAAGTTAGAAAAGAAGAAACTTTAAGAAAACTTGAAAAGATAGACGTGGACATGTCGCGCCTTTCAGACGCTCTTGTTATACATAAACAACAAATAACAGCTTTAGATGTAGCTGCAAAAAAAGCTAAACAATATAAACAATATCAAGAGCAACTTGCTAAATATGAAGTTGCTTCTCTAGTTGCCCATATATCTTATGGCAATAAGGAAATAGAAAGATTAAAAGAGGAGCTAGACCCAAAAATAAAAGAGTTTGAAACTACAAATACTCTGATGTCTCAGTTAGAAGTTCAAATACAAGAAACACATATTAAATTGGATGAAAAAAATGAACAGTATGTGAACTTAAATAGAGACGCTAGCAATATAAAAATGCAAATAGGTGTTTGTGATCAGATAGTGCAACATGCCACAAAAAGAAAAGGCGAAATAGACTCCGAGCAGGAAAGACTAAAACATGAACTTACTCTAAATAAAGAAAAAATTTCTCAAATACAAGACCAGTTAAAAAATTTAAATACAAATGACACTCATTTACTTTCTGAAACAAAAAAATTAGAACAAGAGTACAAACAAAAACAAGAGCAATATAACTCTATTAAGCTTCAATTGTCGGAATTTGAAAAGAAAGAAAATGGAATTCAGAGTCGTCTTTTAAATTTAGAATCTGAAAAAAAAACTCAACTAGATTTAAAAGCGGCCTTTTTAGAATCTAAAATACATTTAAATGCAGATATTGCTTCTTTACAAAGGATTATATCAAGGCTTGAAAGTGAAATAGAACCTACAAATAAAGAAATTGCTTTGTTAGAGGCAGAACTTGTTACCTCTAGAAAATCTCTAGAATCTTTTGAGACAAAAAAAGAGGAGATTAATAGAACTATACTGGAAAATGAAGAAAAAGTTAAAGTGTTGGAAAATCTTTTACTTGGATATAAAGAGACATTAGCTTCAAACCAATCTAGAGTAGCAACATTGAAAGAGTTTGATCAGCAAGATCCTGTAAGGTCCTCAATTAGAGCGGTACTTAATTTAGGGACACTAGCAAGAGGACCAATAAGTAGTTTAATTGATTTTGATGCTGATAAGGCAGACCTTGTAGCTTCTGCGCTTGGTGAAAAGTTAAACTACCTTGTTTGTGACTCTTCACAGAAAGCTGAAGAAGCTATCACTTTCTTAGAAGAGAATGGGTTAAGCAGACTATCTTTTATAGTTGCAGATAAAATTACAGACTCTTATCGAAGTAGTGCTATTGGGCTTCCGTTGGGATATACAGAACTTATAAAATATTTGAAATATGATTTACAAGATGAAAAAATTATTCGTTTTGTTTGTTCGGATAGTTTAATTTGTGCAAATAAAGTTTATGGGAATGTAGTTGTGCAAGGTGGTGGAAAAATTTCTTTTGAAAAGCCTGTTTTGATTGAAGAGCAAATAAAAACTCTTAAAACAAAGTCACAACAGTTGTCTAGTGATATTTTAAATGTTCAATCTGAAATAGAACAATTAAACGAGTATCAAATAAATTCGAAGCTAGAAAAAGAAAGGATTGGCTTTGAGTCTATAAAGATAAAAACCCAAATTGAAGGTAAACAATCTCAAATTGAAGAAAAGAGGACTGACATAAAAAGTGTTTCTGAAGAAATATCCAAACATAAAGAAGAGGTTGAAACTAAAACTTTAGAACTTTCTTCCTTTAACAATAAAATATCTGCTTTTGAAACAAAACTTTCAGACTTGATTGATGAAGAAAATAGATTGTACGAAGATTTAAAAATTATTGAAGATAATATGTTTTCTGTAAGAAAAGAGGAAGATTTGGTTGCTCCTTTGATGATGCAAGCAAGAAGTGATTGGGATAAGAAAGCTTCTGAACTTGAAAACAAACAAAAAGGTCAACAGTACCTTCAAGACAATATAGCCAATATAGAGTACCAGATAACTAATTGTGAAAGTAAGATTATAGCAAACAACAATAAACTTGCAGAGCTTGTTACTTCTGCTCAAGAAGAAACAGCTAAAATACAAGTGTTGTATGAAGATCAAGCAAATAAAGAAGCTCAAATACAAGTTTCTTTGGCAGACAAACAAGCTTTACAAGAAACCTTAGATGCAGATAGCGACAAAATACACGACTTACGTCCTAAAGTTGAAGAATTGAACAATGTTGTAAGTTCTATGCAAATAGATTTAAAAAATTTTGAATATCAAAAAAATGATTTAGAGCAAAGACTTTGGCAGGTTTATAATAAAAACTATGATGAAATAAAAAATGATTTTAAAGATGTTGAAGTAAATAATGAGGAAATTAACCGCATAAAAAGAAAGATAGAAACACTAGGCCCTGTAAATCTTGCAGCTCAAGAAGAATATGACGCTTTAGAACAAAGATATAATTTCCTTTTAGCTCAACAGCAAGACTTACTAAAAGCTAAAGAAGATTTACATGAAGTTATAAAAAAAATTAACCAGTCTACTGTAGAAAATTTTAAGAAAACTTTTGATGTTGTTAGACAAAATTTTAAAGATCTTTACAAAAAACTTTTTGGTGGTGGAGAAGCAGACTTGATGCTTACGGATGAAGATAACTTATTAGAAACTGGTATAGATATTTACGCTCAACCTGCAGGGAAAAAACTTCAAAATATTTCTTTATGTTCGGGTGGGGAAAAAGCACTTACTGCTGTTGCACTACTTTTTGCATTTTTTATGGCGAAACCGTCTCCTTTTTGTATTTTGGATGAAGTAGACGCTCCTTTAGATGATGTGAATGTCGGTAAATATAATGCAATGATAAGAGAATTTGCTTCTAAAACTCAATTTTTAGTTATAACTCACAATAAACGTACTATGGAAATGGCAGACATTTTGTATGGTGTAACAATGGAAGAATACGGTGTTTCAAAAATAATTTCTGTTAGGATGAATCACCAAGAAAACAAAAGTACAGAGATCGCTTAAGAAGTGTACAATACGAAAATATTTAAAGAGTTTGTCAAACTACAAGTTTAAGGGGTATAATAATGAAACAATTGGCAATAGGCACACAAACATTTGCGAACTTAAGAAATAATAATGCAGTGTATGTAGATAAGACAGAGGATATATATAAATTGATAAATAGTGGCAATGTATACTTTTTATCAAGACCAAGGCGATTTGGCAAATCGTTGTTGATAAGTACGCTTAAAGAGCTGTTTAAGGGTAGTAAAGAGTTATTTGAAGGGCTGTATATCTATGACAAATGGGATTGGTCTAAACAATATCCTGTTATTCGTTTAGACTTTACTGCGCTTGCTTATGATACTCCTGAGAACTTAAAAAGATCTTTATTTGAGTTTGTTAAAACAACTGCAAGACAGCACAATATAGAGCTTCAAAACACTCAAATAGAAACAATGTTTGCAGAGCTAATAGAGAAGATGCATAAGAGTACAGGTCAGCAGGTAGTGATGCTGGTAGATGAATATGACAAGCCAGTGATAGACACTTTAAATAAAGCAAAAGAAGTGCATCAAGAAATAAAAGAAACGCTGCATAATTTTTATCAATTACTAAAAGGCAGTGATGCTCATTTAAAGTTTGTATTTATGACAGGAGTATCAAGATTTGTAGGATTATCAATATTTTCAGCATGGAACAATTTATACGATATTACAATGGACAGTGAGTTTGCAACCATTTGTGGATACACGCAAGAAGAGCTAGAAAGTAACTTTAAAGAGCACATAGAAAGCACAACAGAATATATGGGAAAAAGTAAAGAAGAGTTATTGTCAAAAATAAAGCACTGGTACAATGGATACTCATGGGATGGAAAGACATTTGTATATAATCCATTTTCAACATTAAAGCTTTTTTATAGCAAGGAGTTTCACGAATACTGGTTTAACACAGGAACACCAACATTTTTGATAGAACAAATAAAAAAGAAAGACGATTTAGAGTTGTTTGCAGAACAACAAAGAGTTAGAGAAGAAGGACTGTCAGGATTTGCAGCAGAGGAAGTAGAGACAAGCGCGTTATTATTTCAAACAGGATATTTGACAATAAAGAAAAAAGAAGCTACAGAAATGGAAGTATCTTATACAATAGGTTTTCCAAACTTTGAGGTTAAAACTGCATTTTTAACAAGTTTATTAGGGTATATGCGCAAAAAAGAGAAGAAGAAATAATAGAGCTGAGCGATAAGATAAATGAAAGTATAGAAAAGAAAGCAAAAAGCTAGAAGAAACTATAGGCAAACATAGCGTACCATTTACATATAGGAAAGGAAGCATATTATCAATCAATCATTGTTTATATTGACATGTAGGCCTAGGAGGGTTTGAAGTAGAAGGAGAAGTACATACAGAGAAGGGAAGGATAGATGTGGTGTTAAAGCATAAAGATTTTATAGTAGTGGTAGAGATCAAGTATGCAAGGGGCAAAAGTAGTGATATAGAAAGTAAGATAGAAGAAGCAATAAATCATAAGAGAAAAGAAATATTATGAGAAATACACAAACACAAAGGATGATGTTGCTTTATTAGCGATAGTGTTTGGAGAGAAAAAAGAGATAAGGTGTAAGTTTGAATCATTAACTGCTTAATTTGCTTAGTTAATAGGAATATTTATGTTTGAAGAAAGAACAAACCTGCAAAACCGTTTGGAATATATAGGCTTAAAAATATTAATATTTATAGTGTTTTTGTTGGGGCGTAAAGTTGCACTTTTTTTTGGCAAAATTCTTGCTTTTGTAGTTTTTTATTTTATACCTTTTAGAAAAGAGTTAGTGTTAACAAACATTTCATTATCTTTTCCTGAAAAATCTAAAAAAGAAGTTAATAAAATAGCGAAAAGCACTTATAAGACTTTTGCTAAAGTTTTTATAGACATGTTTTTTATATCAAAAATGCCTGATAAAAATATAGAAAAGATGCTAGTTTATGATGATAACATTATAAAAAAAGCTTTATCAAAAGGTAAAGGACTTGTTTTACTTTCAGCACATTTTGGAAATTGGGAATTGTCTGCCCTTGCTTTTGCAAAAAAATATCCTGTAGCTTTGATAGTTGCAAAGCAATCTAACGATTTTGTGGACACTATGATAGAAAGTTTTAGAAGTAAAAAAGGTTTTAATGTCTTAAATTTTCAAAGAGATGACAAAATGTCTTTTAGGCAAATAATAAAAGTTTTAAGAAAAAATCAAGTTTTGGCAATACTTGGCGACCAAGATGCAGGTCATAAAGGTATATTTTTACCGTTTATGGGGCGTTTAGCTTCTACACCTAAAGGACCTGCTTTTTTTGCTCTTAGAGTAGGAAGTCCTATAATAACAGCTTTTGGTGTTTGTCAAAAAGATGGTAGTATGAAAATGAAGTTAGAGGAATTACAAATACCAAACTCTGGCGATGAAGAAAAAGATATAGAAATAATTAATTCAATATACAATAAAAGACTTGAAGAAGTAATTAGAGACAATCCTGATCAGTGGTTTTGGTTTCACCGTAGGTGGAACACTCGTCCAAATTAATAAAATATTATAGTTGTGTTTTGTGATATAAATAAACCAGCAAGAAAATAAAAATAGAGAGATTGCATAAGATGTTAAAAGAAGCAATGGTTCAAATAAGAGATAATAAATATTATGAGAAGTATATAGGGTTTGTTAGGGATAGTGATTGGAGAGAAAAAAGAGATAAGATGTAAGTTTGAAAGAGTAAATTGAGTATGAGACTATGATAGGAAAAATGTATATAAACGATATCCCTTTATTATTGATATGATCAAAAGCTAAGTAGCTGCTGATAGCGACTATTTTAATGGGGTTTAGATGAAATATAGGTCAGTAAAAGTTTTTTTTATTTTTTTATTTTTAATGCTAGTAACATATATTATTTTTAATAATCCTATTAGTTTGTACGACTTAATAGATCAAAAAAAAGTTTCTGGCTTTTATGTAGTTTGGCCTCAAATAAGGATTTTTGTAGAACCTATTTATTCTTTTATATTTTATGCTTTAACTTTAAACAGAAATTTTTATAAACCTGTAATTATTTCCTGGATATTATGGGTTATTGGTGCTGCAATAATGTACTCTTTGTTAAATAAACAAACTGTTACTAAAACTTTATATAATATATTCTACTCTTTAATGTTACTTCTTACTTTATTTTCTTTTGTTGCTTTAGTTCCTGTACCAGGCCCTAAATTAATAAAACCTCAAAATTATATTGCTCTTGACATTCATTCTCATACGTTAACATCGCACGATAATGTTGCCCCTGCTAATATAAGTTTAAAAGCGCATATTTGGCAAGGTTATGATGTTTTTTTTAATACTGAACATAATCATTCCAATGGTTATGTTAAATTCCCCAATGAATTTAAATACAAAGTTGTTTATCCTGGGATGCAAATGCAAACAAAAGATAAAATATCTGTTCTTATATTATCTTCAAAAGAATTTTATGGTGATGATTATAAAAATTTGTCTTTAGAAGATATAATTAAAAAAGCTCATAATAATGGTATGATTGTAATTATGCCACATTGGTGGAAATGGCATATTAAGACTTTTAATGAACTAAAAGATTTAGGAATAGATGGGTTTGAAATATATAATTGCGGATATAGAAATTTTAGTAGTAGCCAGCGTAAGGAGCTTATAAAGTTTTGTATAGATAACGGTTTGCCAATGTTTGGGGTTACAGATTGGCATGGTTGGGGTTATATGGCTGATGTCTGGACCGTTCTTGAAGGTGATTTGTCTTATAATATAGAGGAACAACTTGCAAAAAGGCCAAAAACTAAGGTAATATTGTATAGACAAGAGCAGTCTGGTTCAGTTTTTAGATTTGTTTTTGAGCCTTTTTATACTTTTTACTATTATGTTAAAAATGTAGAGTTAAAGTATTTTGTGTCTTTCATTGTTTGGACATTGACTATATTTTTACTAGCTGTTAGTAAACTTTTTAATTACATAAAAAATTATTTTCCTTTAGTTATGGCTTTGTTGTATTCTTTTACTGCCATTTATTTTTACAATATAGTAAAAAATGTTGATAGTAATACTATAGTTGTAAAGTCTGTAATACCTGTATTAATTGTTTTTTGCTTGCTATGGTTTGTTTTATGGAGACTAAATGATACAAACAAATCTCAAAAATACAAGTCTTAAATTTTTCTTTACTTTATTATTGTTAATATTATTTTTTTCTTTTTCTTTTTGTCAACATTTAAGCGTTGACGATGATTTAATTAAAGCAGTTAAAGATAATAATTACGATAATTTTAAAGTTGCCCTTAGAAAAGGCGCAAATCCAAATGCTAAAGACCGTTATTCTTCATCTCTATTGCTTGCCACTTTGTCTAGTAACCAAGAACAAATGGCTATAGATCTTATATTAAAAGGCGCAAATATTAACGATGGTTATAATGTTGGGATGAATGCTATTTTTTTAGCTATTAACAACAAATTGTCCAAAGTTGCCAATTTGTTGATCGATTTAGGTGCTGATATTACGCAAACACGACAGGGGGGAGTAAATTTATTAATGATGGCAGCTAATAGAGATATGAGACAAGTTGCTTTAAATATTATTTTAAAAAATAAGTTAGACATAAATACTGTTAATAAAGATGGCGATACTGCTTTATCTTTAGCTTTAAGCAAAAATTATTTAGAAATGGCAAATATTTTGTATAAACATGGTGCAAAGCCTAGAGATATTTTTGAGGCAATTCCGATTGGAGATATAAAATCTGTACAAAAGTTTATTGAAGATGATAAACAGCTTAAGTTAATAGACAAAGATGGAAATACTCCACTACATATTGCTTATATTTGCGAGAATTATGAAATAGCGTCTATGATTTTAAAAAAAGGTTATATTGATGTTAATCATAAAAATAATTTCAATTTAACAGTGGCTATGATTGCTGCAATGAACAATAACATTAAGCTTGCTAATTTAGCTATGGGTCATGAGGCAAATATTTTGATACCAGATATTAATGGACTTACTCCATTGATGTATGCTGTTTTCTATGAGAATTATGAATTAATTTGGCAAATTATAAAATATAACAAACATGCTGTTTTTAGTATTGACAATGATGGCTCTAGTGCTTTTAGTTATGCTGTTGCTTGTAGAAATAAAAAAATTTGCCAGGAGCTGTTAACAGTTGGTGATGTTATAAACCAAACTAAAGCAAAAAGCCCATTAACTATTGCAATAGCTAATTTAGATGATGATATGGTTAAATTTCTTTTAGAAAATGGTGTGAAAATAAATGTAAAAGGTTGTTTTGGCATGACGCCATTATCTATGGCAGTTAAAATGAACGCGCCTGTAATGGTAAAATTTTTACTTTCTAAAGGAGCAAAACCCACATTAAAAGATATAGACGGATTGGATTCTTTACATTATGCTCGTCTGTGTGGTTATCAAGATATTATAGATTTGCTTGATACAAATAAAAAACATCACGTTGACTATTATAAAAAA
>JAISOG010000006.1 GCA_031275795.1 Candidatus Endomicrobiellum incisitermitis | reverse complement strand
AACGAAGTACAAACATTAAGGACAAAGTTAATAAAAGCTATAAGGAGTAAAGATTCTAGAACGTTAGAAGAAATACTTAAAAGTCTATATGCAGATATACCGTATACTTTACATATAGGAAAAGAAGCGTATTATCATTCATTGTTTTTAATGTTGGCAAAGGCGACAGGGATAGAAGTAGAAGGGGAAGTATTGACAAATATAGGAAGGATAGATGTAGTATTAAAGCACAAGGATTTTGTAGTAGTAGTAGAGATGAAGTACAGTAAAGATAATAATAAAGTAGAAGAGAAGTTAAAAGAAGCAATGGAACAAATAAGAAATACTAGATATTATGAGAAGTATATAAGCACTAATCCAACACTTTTGGGAATAGTGTTTAGTGAAAACAAAGATATTACTTGTAGGTTTGAGAATATATAAAGTTATTTTCCTGAAAAAATTTGACATAAAAAGAGCCTGTGAAAAATTTTGTGTAAAATACAAAATAGATTTTATAAATTTTTGTTCCAAAGTATTTGAATTCGATCAAACGTCAATTTATATACTAGTTAGCAACGCACTGTTGTTTTTTTGTCATTTAAAAACTTTTTCTTCTACTAATTTTGCAATTATATGGATCAAAAGAATGTGGCATTCTTGAGTTCTTGCTGTTATGTTTGACGGGGCACAAAAGCATAAGTCGCACATATTTTTCATTTTTCCACCGTTGATATTTGTAAAGCCTATAGTAAATATATTAAGTTTTTTTGCAAGAGTTAAAGCTTCTATAATGTTTTTTGAATTACCACTAGTGGATATTGCAATAAAAATATCACCATTTTTCGCAAAAGCTTCTAGCTGTCTGCTAAAAGATGCATCATAGCCAAAATCATTGCCTATAGCTGTTAATGATGATACATTAGAAGAAAGTGCTATACATGGAAGTGCAGCTCTATTTTTTTCAAATCTAACAACCATTTCCGCTGCAAAATGTAAAGCATCTGAAGCTGATCCTCCATTTCCACAAATAATAACTTTATTTTTGTTTATATAAGTTTCGACAATTTTATTTGTTATTTTTTCAATGAATTCTATTTGATTTTGTTCGAGCATTTTCTTTTTTGCTTCTAGACTATCAGATATTAAGCTAGAAATAATTTCTTTATTGTCCATTATTTTACCTCTTTGGTTATATTAAAGGTATTATTTTACAAATATATTTTTTTGTAGAAAGTCTGTAGTTATATTACCTTTACGAAAAGCTTCATTTTCAATGATTTTAGAATGTAAAGAAGAAGTGTTTTTAATTCCGTCTATTTTTATCTCTCTTAAAGCTCTTTGCATTCTAACTATGGCTTCTTGTCTATCAAAACCAAAAGATATAATTTTAGCTATCAAACTGTCATAAAATGGAGGGATTGTATAGCCGCTATAAACGTGACTGTCAACTCTTATTCCAGGGCCGCCTGGCAAAAATAGTGTGTTTATAATTCCCGGCGAGGGGATAAAATCGTGATCAGGGTCTTCTGCATTAATTCTGCATTCTATAGAGTGTCCTAAAATTTTAACTTTTTCAGAATATACAGAAAGTTTTTCTCCAGCAGCAAGTTTAATTTGTTCTTTTACTAAATCTATGCCTGTAATCATTTCTGTAACTGGATGTTCTACTTGAATCCTTGTGTTCATTTCCATAAAATAAAAATGGCCTTTTTTATCTACAAGAAATTCTACAGTTCCTGCGGTAACATACTTAATTGCGGAAGCTGCATTCCTTGCAGCTTTACCCATTTTTTTTCTTAAAGCGGGCGATATGAAAGGAGAAGGACTTTCTTCAACAAGTTTTTGATGTCTTCTTTGTATGGAGCAGTCTCTCTCAGGCAAATAAGCTGTTCTTTCATACTTGTCTCCAAGAATTTGAAATTCTATATGTCTAGGTTCTTCTATATATTTTTCAATATACACGTCATGGTTGCCAAAAGCAACTTTTGCTTCTGTTTGTGCCATTACAATAGCGTTTTGCAGCTCCTCTTGGGAATTTACTATTCTCATACCTCTTCCACCACCGCCAGCAGTTGCTTTAACTATTACAGGGTATCCTATTTTTTTTGCTATTGTAAAAACTTTAGAGTCGTCAGGATTTACTGGCCCATTAGATCCTGGCAGAGTTGGCAGTCCTGACTTTTTCATAAGTTCTATTGCAGAAATTTTGTCACCCATTTGCTCTATAGATTCTTTTGAAGGGCCTATAAATTTTATACCACAAGCTTCACAAACTTCTGCAAAATATGTATTTTCAGCCAAAAAACCATACCCAGGATGAATTGCATCGGCTCCGGAAATTTCTGCGGCTGCTATAATGCTAGGTATGTTTAAATAGCTTTCAGCAGCGCTTGCATGACCTACGCATATAGATTGGTCTGCAATTTTTACATGCATACTTTCTCTATCTATTTCTGAGTGAATGGCGACTGTTTTGATACCCAGTTCTTTGCAGGCTCTAATTATCCTACACGCAATCTCTCCTCTATTTGCAATCAAAACCTTTTTAAACATGAGTTCTCCTATTAACCATGTCACTTGTTACTTTGTTTAAGTTGCTCTAACAAAAATAACTGTTGTCCATATTCTACTGATTGTCCATTTGAAACAAGAACTTTTATTACTTTTCCTTCAACAGACGATAAAACGTCTTTAATAATTTTCATTGCTTCTATTCGTCCGACTTTTTGTCCTTTAGCTATAATATCGCCTTCTTTAACATATGGAGGCTTATCATTGCTTTGAGAACTTGCAAAAGTTCCAACCATTGTAGACTTAATTGCTATAAGCGCTGGCTTTTTTTCTTCTATTTTCTGAGGGATAGTTTCTGTGAAATTGTTTTTGTTAGTAACAGGTTCTACATTTGTTTTTTTTAAATATAGAGAACTATTACCACTTTGATATTTCATTTCCTCAATGTCGGTATTTTTTATTGACTTTAAAAAATCTTTAATTTCCTGAGGATTCATTTTAGCTCCATTATTAACGTAACAAATGTTAGATTCAATAGCAAATACTAAACTCTTTCTACGTATTCTCCAGTTCTAGTATCAACTTTTATTTTATCACCTTCTTTAATAAAAAGAGGCACTCTTATGTCAGCGTCAGTTTCTAGTTTTGCCATTTTTGTAAGATTGGAAACAGAATCACCTTTTATTCCAGGTTCAGCTTGCATTATTACCATTTCTAATATTATTGGAAGGTCAATGTCAATAAGTTCATTTTCTAAATAAATAGCTTCAATTTCAAGATTTTCTTTAAGAAACTTTACTTTGTTTCCTAACAGTTCTGGAGAAACAGTGATTTGCTCGTATGTGTTCATATCCATAAAGTTAAAATTTTTACCTTCCTTGTATAAAAATTGCTTTTTTTGTCTTGTAACACTTAACGTGTCAAATTTCTCTCCAGATTTAAATGTGCGTTCTATTGTCCCACCTTTTTTAAGATGTCTTAATTTTACGCGCATAACAGCTCCACCCTTGCCGGGTTTATGGTTTTGAAACCATGTTATTTGATACGGTTCTCCGTCAACTAAAATATTAAGTCCATTTTTAAAATCTGATGTTGAAACCATTCTTTCTCCTAATATTACTTTAATATGTTGCAAAAGTTAAAATTTCGCAACCATTGTTTTTTATTAATATAGTATCTTCTATTCTTACTCCAAAA
Organism: Candidatus Endomicrobiellum incisitermitis; assembly: GCA_031275795.1. Lineage (GTDB taxonomy): Bacteria > Elusimicrobiota > Endomicrobiia > Endomicrobiales > Endomicrobiaceae > Endomicrobiellum > Endomicrobiellum incisitermitis. Next base: position 59,549 of record JAISOG010000006.1, on the reverse strand, counting down.
TTGTTTTCTATATATATACCAGGCTCTACTGTTACAACCATATTAGACAAAAAAATACCTTCGGTCTTAGATGTTAACGAAGGCATTTCATGAATTTCCACACCAACTCCATGTCCTGTACTGTGGATAAAGTTGTTTTCAAAACCAGCCCTTTTTATAACTTCTCTTGCTGTTTTGTCTGCCCAAGATATTTTTTCCCCAGCTTTTATATTGTTTAAAACGGCATCTTGAGCCGCTTTTACTGTATTCCAAATTATACTTTCTTCACGTCTGATTTTATCTAAAAAATATGTACGTGTCAAATCAGAACAATACCCATTATAAGAGCAGCCAATATCTATAAGTACTATATCGTTTTCTTTTATTTTTGTGTTAGAACTTTTATGATGTGGGTTTGCCGAATGTTGTCCAAAGGCTACTATAGGGGGAAAACTTTCTGTAACTTGGTTTTTTGCAAATAACTCTAGAATTTTGTAGTAGATGTCAATTTCGCTAAGCCCGGGTTTTAATTCTGTTTTTATAGTATTACAGACTTTAGATACTATTTGGCAAGCTTTTTTTATATTTGCAACTTCAGTGTCATTTTTAACAATGCGACTACTTGTTAAAACACCAACTTTTTTTTCTAGTTTAATTTGTTCTTTTGTTAAAATAGTATCTAATAAAATAAAATCGGAAGCGTTTATATAGTTTGGATCTATTATAGTGTTGTTAATAGAGTTTTGTTTTAAGATGGCTGCTACTGCTTTATAAAAAGGGGTATAAGGATAGACTTTAATTTTTGATTTTGAGAAAAAGTTTTTAACTTGTGTTTCTATCATTTTTGAACATATTGCGTAATAATTGCTTTTTGTACATAGAAACCAAAAACCGTCAAATGTGACTCCTGTTAAATAAAATATATCTTTTTGACTTGTAAAAAGTACAGAGTCAACTTTGTAATTGTGAAAAATTTGCAAAATCTTTTTATCCATCTTAATCCTTCAAAATTTAATTTTTATGACGATAAATATTTGTTTTGTGATTTATATAGTTGACAATTATATAATTATTTTGTTACAATAACAACACAACCATTAAAGTAGGTTGTAATCAATAATCCGCTAGACGGATAAAGTAAGGAGTTGTGGTAATGGCACAAGGTAAAGTTAAGTGGTTTAACGACCAGAAAGGGTATGGATTCATTTCTAATGATGACGGATCAGGTGATGTTTTTGCACACTATTCAGCTATTCAGTCTGAAGGTTTCAAGTCGTTAGCAGAAGGTGACGCTGTCGAATTTGAAGTTGTAAATTCTGACAAAGGTCCTAAAGCAGCAAACATAAAAAAGATCTAACCAACTAACAACTAAAGCGCATCGAAAGATATCTTTGATGCGCTTTTTTGTTTTTTTGTACTTAAATTAAAGATTTAATCTTTTCTAGAGCAAACAAGTACCCATCAGTTCCAAATCCTGTGATTTGTCCCATTACTACAGGGGCAATATATGATTTGTGTCTAAGCTCTTCATTTTTATATATTTGAAATGTGCACTTCGATTATAGGTACTTTTGCAAGACAAAGCGTTTCTTATTGCTATAGATGTATATGTAAATGACTGCAGGGTTAATATTAATAATAAGGCCAGCGATATCTGTTTGAACTGTTTTGGATTTTGTCTATAATATAATTTGGCTCTCATGGATTGACGGAAAAAATTCAGTTTCTAAAGTTAAGTTTTTAGCAAGACTTTCAATTTGTTTTTCAACATTGCCTATAGAGTTGTTCCCATAAATTTCAGGTTCTCTGATTTCTAACATGCTGATGTTTGGATCATTTATTATAAGAACTTTTTTCATTTTTTTGCTCCAGAAAAATTTTTTAATACATTTAAAATAATATTATCTTTTACCAAAATATTTTTTGTTTTACCTATTTCAGATATTAAAATAAGATTGATGTTGCCAGAAATGGTTTTTTTATCGTTCTTCATTAAATTAAAAAATTGTTTTATGTTTATTTTAACATGTAATTTAAAACCTGCAAGATTTAAAATTTGTTTTACTTCTTTAAAAGTTTTTTTAGAACATAACTTTAACTTTAATGAAACTAAACTTGCAAATAACATGCCAATTGCTACAGCTTCTCCGTGCAAGAACTTTTTATAAGCACTATAAGTTTCTAAAGCATGTGCAAACGTGTGCCCAAAATTTAAAATAATTCTAAGTCTAGATATTTCTTTCTCATCTTTTTTTACGATTTGTGATTTATAAAAGCAGCACTTGTATATTAAATAATCAAAATCTTCTAAAAATCCATTAGTTAATTCACTTTTTATATGTGTGTAAAATTTTTTGTCAAAAACTAGTGCATATTTGATAACTTCGGCAAGTCCATTTTTTAGATGCTGTATTGGGAGAGTAGTTAAAAAATGTACATTAATCCAAACAAGTTTTGGTTGATAAAATACACCAGCTATGTTTTTACCTTTAGCAGTATTTATTGCAGTTTTGCCTCCGATTGAAGAGTCTGTCATTGCAAGTAAAGTGGTAGGAATTTGTATAAAACTAATTCCACGCATGAACGTTGCAGCAAAAAAACCAGCAATGTCACCTACAACTCCACCTCCTAAAGCTATTACGCAACTTTTTCTGTCTATGCGGTCCTTTAGGGCTTTGTCGTACAAAAATGATAAATTTTTTATATTTTTCTCAGACTCTCCAGCGTTTATAACTGCTATTTTAACACTATATCCTTGTTTTTTTAATAATTTCAAAATAAAGTTTAAATGTACTTTCTTTACGTTATTGTCTGTAATAATAAAAAAAGTGTTTGTTTTTATAGCTTTTTTTAAAGCTGAAAGAAATTTGTTTTGATTTTGTGAAATTAAAATATCGTATTTATTATCTTTTAAGCTTACAGTTATTTTTTTCATTAATGTTATACTACACTTTTGCAATCTTTTTTTCAATTTTTTTATCTAACTGACACATTTGTTTACAAATTTCAAATATAAATTTAGACATTAAAGAAGTTAGTTTAGTGTCTTTGCACAAAGAGCCGCATATGAGCAATAAACACTTAATATTGCAATTAAGCAATGTATGAAGCTAAATACATTTAAGTCTTTCTTGTTTTATTATTTTGCAAGTTTGCTAATTTGATTAAAAGTTTATTGCGATTGGTCTAGTAACCTAGATAATATACTAAACTAACATTGTAGTAACAAATTAACTTATATATCAAAAATCTAATATGTTGTAAGGTTTTATATACGTTAATGTGTCTTAGTTGAAATGTTATATGATTTTGTATTTTGTTAAATCTGCCCAACGACAAAAAATTAAAAATTTGAAGAATAGTATAAATAAAATTGAATTCTGTATTCCCCAAACTAAAATTAAAAAACTTCCTCCTAATGTGAACGTAACAAATGCTCCAAAGACCCCTGACAATAATATTTTTTTTATGTTTTGATGGATTTCAGATATTTCTATAAGAAGTAAAAGCTCAATACCTAACGCGAATCCTGAAAAAAATAGGAATATATACAATAACCATGAATTTTCTTTACTTGTTTTTAAAAATATAAACAATGTAGAAATTATAATTAAAAATAGAACTTCTGTAAAAAGAATTTTTCTTTTTGCTAATACAGATTTTAATGTATTTTTTGCTAGAAATGTTCCAAAAACAGCACCTAAAATAAATAGAGATAAAAACAGTCCAACTAATTTGTAGGTTTGCCCATTATAACTTTGTAAGATAAAAATAATAATAAAATTAAGCCAACAAGATGTTGACATGCATGTAAAAGATGAAGTTTTATATATAGATTTTGATAAAAAAAAGATAATTATTATCCCAAAAATAATAAAATAAGAATACTGTGATATTTTATCTAAAATAATACTCAAATATGGGGAAAATTTGGCTTGCTCGTACAATACAGAAAAAATCATGGCATATGGTGTACATATTGTATTTGTAATGCTTCTATAATTTAGTTTTTTTAGTTCGGCTGTTAACCATTTTGTCTTTTCTGTGTCCATTCTTTCGTCAATATGGTATTTTGTTAATACTAATGTTTTGTCTTGTACTTTTTTTAAATGTCTTTTTATAAACATTCTATAAGGCATTGGAGTTTGTGATGCTAGTATAATGTTTTTTGTGCCAGGCACTATTCTTACTTCTTTGAAATTTGCTTTTAATGCTTCTATTATAGATTGGTTTAATTGTGTTGTAACATAAGAGTGAAAAACCATTTTCCCTGGTAGTTGTAATGCCAAAAATCCGTCTTTTTTTAAAGAGTATTTAGCGATTTCAAAAAATTCTTTAGAATAAAAACTATTTATATATAAATTTGTTGGAGTATCAAGAGCAATAAACACTAAATCATACTTATTTTTATTGTGTGCGACGAAGTATTTTGTGTTCTGGTTATAAATATGTAATCTTTTGTCGTTTAACATAATATCTAGATTAGTAATTTGGGGTTTAATATTTTCTATAATTTTTTTGTTGTTTATTGCGTAGTCAATAGTATCAATATTATATTTAAGTATTATAGGTAGACATTTTAAGATTTTGCCTATTATCAAAATATTTTTAGGGTTTTGATGGTGCAACATTGAAATGTGTACAAAATCTTCTGATTCTATAATGTTATTGTCTGGTAAAGAAAATAGAAGAGAGTTATTAACTAAAAAATGATGCTCGTTATTTTTTTGCGTTAAAACAATTTGTCCATAAGGTGTGTGATGATAGCTTCCAATTTCAGTATTTGAAAAATTTTTATTTAAGATCTGTTTATCAATTCTTTCAGGCAGGTTTGATAAAAATAAAGAAAATAATATACATATTGATAATAATACAAGACTTATCATAGTTTTACTTTTAGATATAATAAATGTGATTGTTATCAAAGAAATAAAAACTATTATAAGTATTCTTGTCCCAATAAATGTGTAAAATAAGTATGAGTATAATAAACTTGCAACTATAAAGCTAAATGAGTAAGAAAAAAAATATTTCAAATAGTTTTTGTCTTTTATTATTGGTTCTACATTTTGTAACTTTTTGTTGTTGTCAATTAACTTGGTATTTGTGCTATTATCAAGCGTATCGAGAGATGATTGGTTACAAAATTTGTTTTTTGTTGAGGTTTCTTGGATTAAACAACATAGTTTTGTTATCGAAAATAAAAGAGAGCCTTGCAGAAAGCTAATTGGAAATAATGTAAAAAATATAGAAATAAAAGTATTTTTTAAAGAAATTTCTGAACCTAAAGGGATATTAAAAATAAACCTAATATTTTGCAAAAAAATAAAAGATGTTAAAGAAAAAAGCATAAGAAGAAAAGTACTAGAAAAAACATATTTAATTTCGTTTTTAACTAGTTTAAAATGAAACAATGTATAAATACCTAAAGTGAAAGAAAAAATTGTACTAGATACAAAAAATCCAATAACAAGGTCTATTCCGTTAAATATAGATAAAACTTCTCTAAAAAATAACAACTGTAGTAAAGCCGTTGAAAAGCCTGCTAATGATATTAAAAGAGTTTGCATACTTTGGTAGTAAAAGGAAAGTTTATATTTAAAGACTTGTAACAATGGCGGCGGCAGGAATTGAACCTACGGCCAAAGGCTTATGAGTCCTCTGCTCTACCGCTGAGCTACGCCGCCACTCAAAAAAATATCTTCAATGGGGTCAAGTCTCATTTCTATCTTAAACCCTAAAACAAGACCTGACTATGTTTTTCCGACTGAAACTACTGCCGGAAGCAGTTTTATTATACCATAATTTTTTAGAAAATCAAAATTTTTGATAACTAACTTGAAGAGTGGTCTCTATTGGGGTGGCTGACGGGACTTGAACCCGCAACCTTCGGCTCCACAAACCGACGCTCTAACCAGTTGAGCTACAACCACCAAACACGAAGCGTCTCCGGCGTGAGTTGAACACGCAACCTACTGCTTAGAAGGCAGTTGCTCTATCCAATTGAGCTACGGAGACATACGCATAACATAACGTAGTGTACCATAAAAACGTAGTTGCGTCAAATTAGGTTTTTTAAAGCGGTTTCTAACCTGTCAATACCTTTTTTTATATTTTCGATAGAATTTGCATAAGATATTCTTATATGTTCTTTAGCTCCAAAAGCAGAGCCCGGCACGACTGCAATTTTAGCTTGGTCAAGTAAATAGTCTGTAAATTCTATGTCAGAACCAATAATTTTACCGTTAAAACTTTTATTTAAAATAGCGCTAATGTTTGGGAAAACATAAAACGCACCTTCTGGTTTTTGGCAATTTATACCCTTTATAGCATTTAATCTATCAACAATATAATCTCTTCTTTTTTCAAATTCTTTTCTCATAATTTCTAAGTATTCTTGTGTTCCATTTAATGCTTCTACTGCAGCTTTAATTGATATGGACGAAGCGTTAGATGTGGACTGGCTTTGTATTTTAGTCATAGCAGATATTATTTCTTTATTACCTGCTGCATACCCTATTCTCCAGCCTGTCATAGCGTAAGCTTTAGATATGCCATTTATTAGAATAGTTATATCTTTTGCTTGTGGAGAAACTTGAACAACAGATGTGAATTTAAAATTATCATATACTAATTTTTCGTATATTTCGTCTGAAATAATAAGAATTTTATTTTCTAAACATACTTGTACAATTTCTTTAAGTTCATTAGAGTAATATGTTGAACCTGTAGGATTTGATGGAGAATTAATAATAATTGCTTTTGTTTTATCTGTTATAAGTTTTTTTATGCAGTCACCGGTTATTTTGAAGTTAGTTTTGTCTGTACTGTTAATTATTACAGGTTTTCCTCCTGCAAGAATAACCATGTCTGTGTAAGAAACCCAATAAGGAGCAGGTATTATAACTTCATCTTCTGGGTCAATTATAGCTTGAAATAAATTATATAAAGAATGTTTTGCTCCACTTGAGACGATTATTTGTTCAGGAAGATATACAGTGTTGTTGTCTCTTTGTAATTTGTTTATGATTGCATTTTTTATTTCAGGTGTGCCGGGTACAGGACAATATTTTGTAAAACCGCTATTTATGGCAACTATTGCGGCCTCTTTTATGTTTTTAGGTGTATCAAAATCTGGTTCTCCAACTCCAAAATTTATTATGTCTACACCTTTCTGTTTTAAGGTTTTAACTTTTGCATCAATCGCAAGTGTTGGTGATGGTTTGATAGATTGTACTCTTTTTGAAATCATCGCAATTTCTCCTACTCCTAAGTAATAAAAACGTATAAGCATAAATGAGCTTAACGGGTGTTTGACAAACACTTATGATTTTTGTAAATTATACGAACCAGAAAGGAGTATGTCAATGTATGCAATTATAAGGACAGGTGGTAAGCAGTACAGAGTAGAAGAAGGTTTAAATTTGGTTGTTGAGAAGATTAAAGAAGCAGAAGTTGGCCAAGAAGTGGTTCTTAATGATGTGCTTTTGCTTGCAGATGGAGATAAGGCGACAGTTGGGAACCCTTTAGTAGAAGGTGCTAGTGTAGTTGCTAAAGTTGTATCTCAAAAAAGAGCTTCAAAGATATTGGTGTTTAAGAGAAAACCAAAAAAAGGCTATAAAAAACTTCAGGGACATCGTCAATATGTGACGGAGTTAGAAATTACAAAGATTAATGCTTAAGCGTTAAATTTGTTAGGAGATAGTAAAATGGCACACGTCAAAGCACAAGGCTCCTCTACTAATGGCCGTGATTCACATGGTCAAAGGTTAGGCGTAAAAATATATGGAAATCAAAAAGCTTTAGCTGGCGCAATAATTGTTCGCCAAAGAGGAACAAAATACCATCCTGGCGTTAATGTAGGCATGGGTAAAGATAACACTTTATTTGCAAAGATTGCAGGTACTGTTAAGTTTGTTAAGAAAGCTGGTGACCAGTGTTATGTGAATGTTGAACAGTAAATTTTGAGAGTAAATTACCTAAATGTTTATAGATAAAGTTAATGTTTTTCTTACAGCCGGACGCGGTGGCGACGGCTGTATTTCTTTTAGACGTGAAAAGTACGTCTCTTACGGTGGTCCAAACGGTGGAAACGGCGGTAAAGGTGGCGATATTTATTTCGAAGGTGACCCGCACAAAACAACTCTTTTAGATTTATCATATAAACCAAAATTTAATGCTGAAGATGGACATAAAGGCCTGCCAAATGATAAGTTTGGTAAGTATGGTCAGGATTTAGTAATAAAGGTACCTTTAGGTACTTTAGTGTTTAAAAATGGTGAACTTTTTGCAGATATCAAAAATGTTGGAGAAAAAGTTTTAATTGTTAAAGGCGGAAGAGGTGGCAGGGGAAATGCTTCTTTTAAAACAGGCAGACATACAGCTCCAAGAATTGCAGAAAAAGGCGAGCCAGGCCAAACAGCAGAAATTAACTTAGAGTTACGTTTAATTGCAGATGTCGGTTTTGTTGGCTTTCCTAACGCGGGTAAATCTACACTCTTATCAAAAATTTCAGCTGCTAGGCCAAAAATTGCAGATTATCCTTTTACGACCTTATCTCCTAATCTAGGTGTAGTAGATTATAAAGGGACACATTTTGTAGCAGCTGATATCCCTGGTATAATTGAAGGTGCACATGAGGGCAAGGGGCTGGGCCTTGAGTTTTTAAGGCATATTAGACGTACAAAAGTACTTTTACATATAGTAGATGTAAGTGGTTTTGATGGTAAAAATCCTTATAATAATTATAAAATTATAAATAGCGAGTTAAAAAAATATTCAAAGTATATTTTAAAAAAACAAGTGTTAGTAGTATTAAATAAAATTGACTTGCCAGATTCAGATAACCATATTAAAACCTTTAAAAAAAATTTAAAAGATAAAAAGTTTTTTAAAATTTCTTCTCTAACAGGCCAAGGCATAGATATTTTGCTCAAAGAGGTAGTAAAAATACTCTTAAAACCAATTGTTTTTAATCCTCAAGAGGAAATTGAAACAATACCAATAAAAAAGTATATTTATGAGACTGAGTTTAAAATTAGTGTTGATAAAAATGGTGTTTTTGTGGTTACAGGATCAAAAGTTCAAACTCTTACAGAGATGACAAAATTTAACGAAGATGACTCTTTACGTCGTTATCAAAATATTCTTAAAAAGATGGGTTTAGAAATTGAGTTAGAAAAAATGGGTGCAAAACCTGGCGACACTGTAAGAATTTGTGATTTTGAATTTACTTTTGAAAAATAATATTCTTTCCTAATTCTTCACTTGTCCTTTTGGGTTCCTCCAAACTAATATTTTTATGTGTAAATCCCTTGTTTCTCCTAAAAACCAGTCAATCCAGGTAGAAACTAAACTACAATACTTCATATTTTGTATAAAAAGGTTAGGTTAAGTAGTCTTGCAATACTTGTGCGCTATGTTTTGTTACATTCTTGGACAATATAATTAGATTGGTCTATAAAATTTTTAATATTAAGTAAATCTTTATCTTGTAATATATCTCTATCATAGGTTGTTCTAAACAAATGCCTTATACCGGAAAATTTAATTATATGTATTGATAGCTTAATTAAATTTAAATCTCCATTAAAAAAAGTAGAATATTTTGTAAAGTCAGCTTTTATATCCATAGCTATAAAGTCAATAAGTTTTTTTGATATAAGTTCTTGTAAAACATTTGGATTTGTACCGTTTGTGTCAAGTTTAACAAGAAATCCAAGGTTTTTAATTTTTAATATAAACTCAACTAAATCTTTTTGTATGGTTGGTTCTCCACCTGTTATAACAACACCTTTCAAAAGACCTGTTCTCTTCTTCAAAAATTTAAAAATTTCTTCTTCATTTAATAAATTTTCAAACAGATTAGGATAAACTAACTGCCGATTATGACAATAAGGGCACTTCATATTGCACCCTTGTGTAAAAATAATTGCGGCAGGAATTTGAGGGTAGTCTATTAATGATAATTTTTGTAATCCAGCGATTTTCATATCCTACCGCCTTTTTTGTTAATTGTTATTGCTGCAAGGGCAATATGTTTTACGTATTTTAAATTCTTCTTTTTTCCCTTCATTCCATAAAGAAACAGGTCTTAAATACCCTACAACTCTTGAATAAACTTCACATTTTGTACCGCTGACTGTGTTTTTTTCTGCTTGCAACTGTTTAATTTTTTCTTGAATTTCATTTGTATTCATTTTAGCCTCCACTAGCTTTAGTTTTTTTACTTTAAAACAGACTCTATTTTTTAATTTGCATACAGTCTGTTTTCAAGATTTTTTATTTGTTTGTCTATTTCTTCTATACTTTCATTTTTACATTTTGGACATTCGTCATGCTCACCTTCAATATAACCACACTTTGGACAGATACTAAATGTTGGAGTTATAGAAAAATAAGGCAATTTATAATTTTCACATACAGTTTTTATAAACGTTTTTAAAGCTTGCGTATCTTTAACTTTTTCTCCAACAAACATATGCAAAACTGTACCACCTGTATATTTAGATTGCATAGAATCTTGAAGATCTAAATTTTCAAAAATATCGTCTGTATAGTTTACAGGTAATTGACTAGAGTTTGTATAAAAAGGAGTTTCTTTGACAAGACTGGCAGAAATTATGTCTGGAAACAATTTGGCGTCAATCTTGGCAAGTCTATACGAAGTACCTTCAGCAGGTGTGGCTTCTAAATTATAATTATTTCCTGTCTCCTGTTGATAATGTATAAGAGTATTTCTCATAAAATCTAAAACTTTATTGCCAAATTCTTTGCCTTTGTGAGTTCCTATATTCTGCCCAAATAAATTTAGGCAAGCTTCATTTAATCCTACAAGCCCAATTGTAGAAAAATGATTTTTCCAATATTGATTAAAGCGTTGTTTTACACTTCTAAGGTAAAAACTCATATATGGATACAAATTACCTTCAGTAAATTTTTCTAAAACACGTCTTTTTATTTCTAAACTTTGTTTTGCTATGTCCATATTATTTTTAAGTTTTTCCATGAAATCTGTTTCGTTTTTTGCGATATAACCTATTCTGGGAAGGTTAATTGTAACAACCCCAATAGATCCTGTTAAAGGCGCAGCTCCAAAAAGACCTCCTCCGCGTTTTTGAAGTTCACGGTTATCTATTCTAAGTCTGCAACACATACTTCTTGCATCTTCTGGTTTCATATCGGAGTTAATAAAATTTGCAAAATAAGGTATACCATATTTTGCTGTTATGTCCCAAAGTGCAGTTATGTTTTTGTTATTCCAGTCAAAGTCATTTGTAATATTATAAGTTGGAATAGGAAACGTAAATACTCTTCCTTTAGCGTCTCCATCAAGCATTAGTTCTAAAAATGCTTGATTTAATATGTCCATTTCTTGTTGGAAGTCACCATATTTTTTATCTTGGCGCGTACCGCCTATTATTACAGGTTCATCTTTGTAATGTGGAGCAACTGTTAAATCCATTGTTAAATTTGTAAAAGGAGTTTGAAATCCTACCCTTGTAGGAACATTTATGTTAAACAAGAACTCTTGTAAAGATTGTTTGACGTCTTTATATGTGAGCTTATCATAGTAAATAAATGGTGCAAGCAAAGTGTCAAAGTTTGAAAAAGCTTGTGCTCCAGCACTTTCACCTTGAAGAGTATAAAAGAAATTTATAATTTGTCCAAGAGCTGTCCTAAAGTGTTTTGCAGGCTTACTTTCAGCTTTTCCAGAAACACCCTTAAAACCGTTAACAAGTAAATCTTGCAAGTCCCATCCCACACAATATGCTCCTAAAAGGCCTAAATCATGTATGTGCAAGTCTCCTTCAGAGTGAGCTTTTCGTATATTTTCTGGGTAGATCTTGTTTAACCAATATATTTTGCTAATTTCAGAAGAAACATAATTATTAAGTCCTTGTAAGGAATAAGACATATTACTGTTCTCATTTACTTGCCAATCTATTTTTTGTAAATATTGGTCAACTAAGTCTACGTTAAATGAAGATGTAATTTCTCTTATTTTGTTATGCTGATCGCGATATAGAATATAAGCTTTTGCAGTTTTTTTATATGTAGAAGAAAGTAAGACTTCTTCTACTATATCTTGAATTTCTTCAACAGAAGGAATTTTATCTTTAATTGTACTATGTAATATAGACAATGTTTTCAAGGTAAGTTTGTCTGCAACATCTTTACCAAATTCTCCAGTTGAGTTGCCTGCTTTTTCTATAGCTTTTGCAATTTTTTTAGGATTAAATGTTTCTTTTAAACCATTTCTTTTTAGAATTGAATTAAAAAATTCTTCATTCCCCATTTTATCCCTCTTAAAAATAAAAAGTTTTGGTCATTTTTAAACAACAATATTAAAAATAGATGCACTACTTTAATAATACATATCAAAAATCTTTTGACAAGTTTTATAGCTTGATTGGGAATACTTCCAACTTTAACGGAAATATCTGTTAGTCCTGCAGTAGGAATCAAGATTACTATATGTAGTATCAATAAAGCATCAATAACACAAGATATATTACATTGTTTGCAATAAAATGTCAATAAAAAATTTTAACATTTTTTGTAAACACGTAAAACAAGACTAACAAGATATATTTAGCATTTTAGAGATTGGCAAATAAGCTTTTTTTCTTATTTCATCATTAACAGAAACAATATTTTTTGTATTTTGTAGAACGTCAATTATTTTTTCAATGTTAGTTTTTTTCATGTTTGGGCATTCAGCTAAATCTGTAACAGGATAAAAGTTTTTGTTTGGATTTTCTTTTTTTAGTTTATGCAAAATTCCTATTTCTGTGCCTATTATAAAATCTTTATTGTCACTATTTTTTACATACTTACACATAGTTCCTGTAGACATTGCATGGTTTGCTATTTCTATAACTTCAGGTCTGCATTCTGGGTGTACAAGAATTTCTGCTTGAGGATGCTCGTTTTTCATTTTTAAGACATGTTCTGATAAAATAAAATTGTTATGAGTTGGACAAAAACCATTCCAAAGATTAATTTTTATGCCAGACATTTTTTGAATATAGTGCCCAAGATTTCTGTCGGGAATAAATAGTATGTCCATGTCTTTATTAGTAGAATAAGTATGGTTTAAAATACTTATAGCATTAGAAGAAGTACAACAAATATCACTTTGAGCTTTTATTTCTGCTGATGTGTTTACATAAGCTATTACAAACGGATTTTTAAATTTTGACTTAAATTCTTTTAGTTGTTGCACAGTTATCATATCTGCCATAGGACAGCCTGCACTTATATCTGGTATTAAAACTGTTTTGTTAGGATTTAATATATATGCAGTTTCTGCCATAAAATGTATGCCACAAAATACTATTGTTTTTGCATCAGTTATAAATACTTTTTTACTTAAATCTAGCGAATCCCCAACAAAGTCCGCTATATCTTGTACTTCTGGACGTTGGTATATATGTGCTAAAATTATTGCGTTTTTTTCTTTTTTTAAATCGTTTAATTTATTAACTATTGAATTCATTATAAGATCTCATTTATTCATCAGAAATTACTTTATTTTTTCTATTTTTTTCATTTTATTAATTGATACGTCGTTTAGAGTTATTATTTTGTCAAATATTTTTGTTTTAAAGGTGCCTGGCCCTTCGGAAGTTTTGTCTGCATCTTCTGCTGCTATTTCAAAGCAAACAAGGCCTGCTATTGCAGCAAAAAAATAATCTTTTTCAACGGCACAAAAAGTACCTATTACAGAACTTGCCATGCAACCTGTACCTACAATTTGTGCCATCATTGGAGAGCCGTTTTTTACTTTGATTATCTCTGCTCCATTTGTACAGATATCTTCTTTACCTGTTACTACTACAACACATTCTCGTTCTTTTGCAAGTGTTGCTGCAATACTTGCTATATCTCCCATAACATCACCAGTATCTACACCTTTTGTAGTAACATTGATTCCAGCAGTGCTTGCAATTTCTGATGCATTCCCTTTAAGGACTGCAATTTTATGTTCTAAAAGTTCTTTAATTTTTTCATTTCTATACTTTGTAGCACCAACTCCTACAGCGTCAATAATAACTGGAATATTTTTTTTATTTGCGGCTTTTAGGGCTTGTTTCATTGCTTCTACAGTGGAATTATTTAATGTGCCTATATTTAAAACGACAGCGTCGGCTATAGATGCCATTTCTGAAGTTTCTTCAGGAGCGTGTGCCATTACTGGTGACCCACCAAATACTTTAACTATATTAGCACAGTCTGCTATTGTGACCCAGTTTGTTATATGGTGTACCAATGGGGAAACTTTTCTAATTTTTTCTAAAACTTCATAAATTTTGTCCATTCTGCTACCTCTTAGATTGCAATTATTTTATATAGTATACATTATTTTAATTCTTTTACAAAGGAAGCTATAACATTTGCAGTGTCATTAATACCTAAAATTGAAGAATTTATAGATAAATCATAAGAATCTATATTTTTCCAAACTTTTCCAGTATAGTACTTGTAATATTTGGACCGTTCTTCATCTGTAATATTTATTTGTTTTAGAGCTTCTTCTTCACTAATATTACTTTTTTCTGATATACGTTTTATGCGATCTTGTAGATTTGCATATATAAAGATATTTACACAGTTTCGCATATCTCTTAAAACATAATCTGCACATCTTCCAACAAAAATGGCTGAATCTTTTCTAGCAAGAGCTTTTATTATGTCACTTTGAATTTGAAATATAGTGTCATTTAAAACAAGATTTTTAATATTGTTATAAAATTCCGTTAAGTTTTCTAAAAAGAATAGACGTTTTTTTTCATCAAATTGTTCTAGTATTTCTTCCTTAAGTCCACTTTTTTTAGCTGCTATTAAAAGAAGATTTTTATCATAGTATTTTATGTTTAAACATTTTGACAATTTTTCAGCTATTAGAAGACCTCCACTGCCGTATTGGCGCGATATAGTTATTACAAATTTGTTCATGGAGCACCTCATTTTGTAAATTTTTTAGTTGAAAATGATTTATATTGCATAAATGTCATATATATAGCTAAAAGCGCTGATAAAAAATCTGAAATAGGATAACTTACCCAAACACCCGTAGAGCCTAAATATTTAGGTAAAATTATAAGCAGTGGAATAATTATAGCCACTTGCCTAGTTAGAGTAAGTATAATAGCTTTATATGCTTTTCCTATACTTTGGAAGAACCCTATAGAGACAAGTTGAAATCCTGCAAACGGCGCAAAAATAAATATATATCTAAGACCCTTTGCAGCAGCTTTTATAAGATTATTATCATTTGTAAACAAAGAAGATATCATATATGGGAAAAACTCTACCAAAATTGTTCCAAACAACATTATTATTATTGCGGCGGTGGCCGCTTTTTTAAAAACTTCGTTTACTCTAGCGTATAAACCGGCTCCATAGTTGTACCCTGCTATAGGCTGAAGGCCTTGGTTAATACCAATAGTTATCATGATAAATAAAAAGCACATTCTGTTTACTATGCCATAAGCGCCGACTTCAACATCGCCTCCATAGAAAGACAAATTTTTATTTATAAGTATAATTATTAAACATGTAACGCAATGTAATAGAAATGGAGAAAATCCTATAGAAGAAATATCTTTTACTATATCTTTCTTAAAACAAAAAAACTGTTTTTGAAAAACTATAACATTAGTTTTTTTGTTAAAAAACAATACTTGCCAAATTAACATTATAAGTTGTGATATAACAGTTGCCCAAGCGCTTCCAGCTATACCACAATGAAGTTGGAAGATAAATATATAATTTAATACGATGTTCATAAATATTGTAATAAGCGTCGCATTCATTGCTTTTCTCGGATGGCCGCTAGCTCGTAGAAGCGCATTTAATCCCATGTATGTGTTAGTAATGGTATTACCAATCATTATTATGCTCATAAAACTATAGGCATAAGGAAGCGATTGATTGCTTGCGCCAAAACACAAAAGAATTGGTTTTAAAAAAAGTAATACTAAAATCGTAGTTAGTAATCCAACGATTATGTTTATTATCACAACATTACAAAGTATATAGTTTGTAGCTTTATAATCTTTTTGACCAAGTCTTATAGATAATATGGATGCTCCTCCTATGCTAGTTAGTGTTCCAAATGCGTTTTGTAAAGACATAAGAGGAAAAGATATTGCAAGTCCAGATAAAGCCATAGAATTAACGCCATGTCCGATAAAAATACTATCAATTATACTGTATAAAGACATTGCTGTTGCAGCCACAATAGCAGGAAGAGAATATTTTATAAGAAGTTTTCCTGCATTTGATGTTCCTAATGATAATATAGAAAACTCTTCTTTCATTTAAAATCCACTCGCTTTTATTAAATTTGTCCTCTACCTGCAGTTATAACAACAAGGTCAGAATTATCGGTGTCCGGATAGTCGCCAGCATATATTTGTAATAGGAGACACAAAAAGAACCCCATGAGACAAATCCATAGCCTCACCTTCAGTTTTGTCTTTGTTGTAATCTACGAGTACCATTTCTCTTGCAACGCCACTTAAATCATAGAATATGCATAACGCATCCAACATTTCCACAACCTGATATACATTCTTTTGGTGACAAGTTTAACATATGTTATAACGTAAGTTTATAATATTATATCATTTAGTATATATTTGTACTAAATATGGTAAGCAATACTGTAAAATCTAGCATACTGTAAGCTTTTACCATTCTATTGTTTTAAATTGCTAAAGAATAGTATAATTAAAAATTATGCATAAATTGGGATATGCTGAAATGATTAAACTATATATAAAAAATGTATTGATATTGCATTGTTTTATAGTTTTTTTTGTTGTCATAATTAACTTTAGCAATGTTTTTGCTACTCAAAATGATGTTTATAAAAATTTTGGTAGTTTGTTAAGTGTTATTAAAATTCAGCCTCAAAATATATTGATCAATGATAAACAAACTCCAATTTTTTCTGAGTATTTAGCATCAAATTTAGTTTTTATAAATAGAGGTCAAGATTTAGTGGCAGATAAGGCCTTACTTTCTGCTGTAAGTGCTGTTGGTAAAAATAGTATGTTTGGTACTTCATATTTTGGGTCGTTTTCTTTAGAAACATCAAAGTATAAAGTAGGTTCAGGTTTAGATGTTAACGGTGTTGTTTTAATATCTGGACTTGCGCAAAAAGTTAAGATGTTAACAGCAGGTGCATTTTTTGAATATAGTAATGGGAAGTATGATGATATTTTAAATAGTTTTGAAAGTTTTCCAGCGGTTAAAGGTAGAGGTGATAAAAAATGTGTTGGTGGAGGTTTATTGTGTCGTTTAGACTTTTTTGACAAATTTTATTTAGATTTTTCTGGTCGAAAAGGACTATTAAAAAGTAATTTTTATAGTTTAGATCTGACAGATATATATGGCAAATCTGCATATTGTGACTGTGATTTACAATATTTTAGTTCCCACGCGGGGTTAGGTTGTATGTTAGCTTTTTCTAAACAATTTGGAATGGATATTTTTTCCAAATGTTTTTTTGCTCATCAAGATGGTAAAGAAAATGTAACTCTTTATACTGGGGAAATTTTAAATTTTTCTGAATTAAATTCTCAACGTTTACTTTGTGGTTTAAGAGTTTCTAAACAAACAAATACTATTTTTAGTTTTTATGGAGGATTGTCTGCTGAGTACGAGTTTTTTGGAGATGTTAAAGCAACTTTTATAAATAAAGCTATAACTGCTGAAAACTTAAAAGGTTATACAGAAACTATTGAATTTGGAGTGTTGGGTAAATCCAAAAGTTGTAGTGCAGAGTTGTCTATGCAGAGTTATTTGGGGGTAAGAGAAGGTTTTTCAGGTACATTTAAAATATCTTTTGCATTTTTTAATTATTTGGAACGTTTTGCAGGATATTCTTTAGAAAAATTTGAAAATGAAAAAGTTGGTAGATTTAATAAGGTTTTTTCTTTTTCTAAAAAAGAATGTTTTTTTAAAGTGTTAGGTATTATAAAAGATTTAAATGGAAAAGTTACACATAAAAGTTTTAAAAAGGGATATATAGCAGCTTTTGAATTTTCAAAAAATTTTCAAGATTTTTGTTTAGATTCAACGGAAGTCTGTATTTATATAAAAGATTTAGAAAATGTAAATGTAAATGTTGAAGTTGTTTCAAATAATAGCTTGTTAGCTGATGCATTATCTAAAGAACTATTTCAAATGTTAAATAAAGATAAAAAGGAACAAAAGGGGGACTAAAGTATGGCAAAAATTGTAAAGATTATTGGTAGAGAAATCATTGATTCTCGTGGGAATCCTACAGTAGAAGTTGATGTTACTCTTGATGATGGTTCTTTTGCAAGAGCTGCTGTTCCGTCAGGAGCTTCAACTGGTTCAAGAGAAGCTTTAGAACTTAGGGATGGCGACAAAAAAAGATTTGATGGCAAGGGTGTACTAAAGGCGGTTTCAAATGTTAATAATATAATTGCTCCAAAACTTTTAGGCCTTGAAATTACAAACCAACAAGAAATTGACAATATAATGATAAAATTAGATGGTACGGACTTTAAGAGTAATTTAGGTGCTAACGCAATTTTAGGGGCATCACTTGCCTGTGCAAAAGCTGGTGCAAGTTCTAAAAAAATGCCAATTTATAAATATATAAGAGAAATTTATAATATTGAAGATGATAAATATATTTTACCTGTACCTCTTATGAATATTATAAATGGTGGAGAGCATGCAGACAACAATGTTGATTTGCAAGAGTTTATGATAGCTCCTGTAAGTGCTCCAAATTTTAGAGAAGCTTTAAGAATGGGCTGTGAAATTTTTCATGGTTTAAAAAAGGTTTTAAATGAAAAGGGGTACGCTACTGGAGTTGGTGATGAGGGTGGTTTTGCCCCTAACTTAAAATCAAATTCGCAAGCTTTAGAAGTAATAGTTGAAGCTGTAAAAAAGACTGGATATAAAGTAGGCCAAGATATAGTTTTTGCCTTAGATGTTGCAGCAAGTGGGTTGTATGACAATAACAAGTATGTTTTGGAAGGAGAAATAGAAGGTAAAGAAAAATCCTCAAAAGATATGATCTCTCTTTATAGTGCGTGGTTAGAAAAATATCCAATTATATCTATAGAAGATGGTCTTAGTGAATCTGACTGGGACGGTTGGAAATTTTTAACAGAAGAACTTAAATCAAAACTCCAACTTGTAGGCGATGATCTTTTTGTTACTAATACAAAAATATTTAAAGAGGGGATAGAAAAAGGTATAGGGAACTCTATCCTTATAAAGGTAAATCAGATAGGTTCTCTTTCAGAAACTGTTGCAGCTGTCCAAATGGCATATAAAGCAGGGTATACTGCAATTATATCTCATCGTTCTGGCGAGACGGAAGACACTATAATTGCTGATTTAGCGGTAGCTTTAAATACAGGTCAAATTAAAACAGGTTCTGCTTCAAGAACAGATAGAATGTGCAAGTATAATCAGCTTTTAAGGATAGAAGAAGAATTAGGTGCTAAAGCTAGTTATTTAGGTAAGTCTGCTTTTTCTTCTATTGCCAAGTAATTATAGTGCTGAAGGGTTTACGCATAATGATATGGTAATCTTTCAGTGAATGTGAGTTTTGCAAGTGTTAAAAGTTTAGTCTGCTCTAGTTTAGAACCTTATCTACGTTACTAGAGCAATCGCAATAAACATTTAAACAAATTAGCAAACTCGCAAAATAATAAGACAAGAAGGACTTAAATGAATTTTGCTTCAGACACTGCTAATTTGAAATATTAAATGTTTATTGCTCATAGGCCGCTCTGTGAGGTAACTCCGATAAGATTCTAAACTAGATCAATATCCAGTGACACAGAAATAGTTAGCTTGGTCCAGTTTAGAACCTTATCTACGTTACTAGAGCAATCGCAAATAAACATTTAAACAAATTAGCAAACTTGCAAAATGAAAAGACAAGAAAGACTTAAATGAATTTTGCTTCAGACACTGCTAATTTGAAATATTAAATGTTTGTTGCTCATAGACCGCTCTTAGAGGTAACTCCGATAAGATTCTAAACTATAGCAGACTAAATATAACATTTTCCCTTGTCTGCTGACTTTTTTATTTGGCTTCATATAAACTGGCAAATTTACAAATAAAAGCTTACATTTTCCTTAAAACTATCCAAGTCAGGTATTATTGAAAATAATCAAACATTTGTTTTAAGTTAAATTTAGTGTTTGTTAATTGAGTATATTTATCGTAAAGTTTTTTCTTGGCCTTTGTTAAAATTGATGACTTTATACCATATTTTATTGAAATCGATGCTTCTGTATAGGCACAAAATTTATCGCATATCTCTACTAATGAACCGTCTATAGCATTATATTTATCATCATTAAAATTATCGATATTTTCTATTCTTTTAGATGTGCCATTCTCAATAATTTTGTCTGAAAATTCGTCTTTTATAAAATACTGTATTTCTTTATGCCAACTGTCAGGTATTAAGGGTAATATTTTTTCGTCTACTTGCTTATTTTCGTATTGTTTTATTATGTCATCTAATCCTGGTATGGAAGATTTTACAGGAGAGATTATATCTTTTGTAAGTATTTCTGGAAGGTCATGAAAAAGTGAAGAATAGAAATTGTTATATTTCCTAGTATTAGAAACATTCATTTCCATTGAAAGTAGATATGCAAAAATTGCAACTGTTAGCATATGTCCTAAAACTGTTGTTTTGGGTATCCTGAATGCTTGTGCCCATCTTTGTTGAAATCTTAACTGACCGCATAAATCTAAAAAACCATAATAGTTCCTATTTATTAGTAACTTTCTTATTCCTATCAAATCTTCAAAAGAAACTACAGTATCTTCTATTTTTTTTTGGGTTTTTTCTATGCCGTACAGCATAGAGTTCCAAGGGTAAATTATGTTGAACTCCCATCTTGTTGAGAGACAATGAGAAGCGCTTAGAATTCTTCTTTCAAATTTTGCGTACTCTTTATCTAAGAGATAATTTTCACATCTTTTAGCAAAATCATTTCCAATAGCGTATAAGTTATCTTTTAAATTTGTTAGCACCCATTTGTTTAATTCTAATTCTTTTTTAGACATTATTTCTCTAAAAATTTCAGGTTTTAAGTCTGTAAGCATTATTCTTTGGAAAAACTCAAAAATTCCACCTTCAATAAGTTTTATCCAGTCAATATTTTTTTTGTTTTCTTCTTCAAATTTTGCAAGGATGTAAGCAATTATAATTTTATGTGCTTGTTTATCAATTTCAAAAAAATCAAGAGGGCGAATGTGGTCATTCCACCTTGAAATGTTTGCTGCAGAAAAGATTTTTAAGATTAAATCTTTTGTTATCATTTAGTGCCTCTGTAAATAATATTTTTTTTCTCCAATGGAAAATTTTTCAATAGAGTACCTTAACATTATTCTTGGCATAAGAGGAGAATATTTATTTAGAAAAGATATAAGGATCTGTTTTTTTTGTTTGCCAACTTCTCTAAGCATCCAACCAACAGCTTTATGTATTAAGGGATGCTTATGTGTTAAAAACATTTCAGAAAGTTTTAAAGTTTCATCAAATCTGTTACGTTTTATAAAATATAAAGTTGAAACTATAGCAATTCTTTCTTTCCAAAGATTTTTAGATTTTGCAAATCCCCAAAAGTTTACTAAAAAGTGGTTGTACCAATAATGTCCTGTTATTTTATAGCAAGTTAGATCTACCAAATCCCAATTGTTAATGTGTTTTGAGTTTTTTAAATACATTTTAACTACTTCTAATTGTTTACTTTGGTTTGCTAATTTATATTTTTCAGTTAAAATTAGTAAAGATGTAAGTCTTACTTCATGTACTTTATGCTGCAACAACTTTTCTGTTTCTTTCAAATTGATTAGTTTAAAGTATTTTTTTGCAATATTACGTATTTGAGGTACTCTAATTCCCCACAAAATATCGTTTTGCGCGTACTTGCCTTTTTTTACATTGAGAAGTTTTTTACTCCAATTGGCAAAATCTTTATTTTTTAACTTAGTTAAGTCTTGTAAAATTTGTTTTGTAAAATTTAAATTCATGTTATAAATTTATATACTTTTTGAAGAGAAGAGCTAAAACGAAATATGTTATAGATGTAAACATAAATAACGCAATAAATTTTATTTTAACTATTTTTAATTTATGAAAAATTAAAAATAACAATGTATAAAAAATTCCAAAAATAATAGAATAAATAATTAAATTAAAAAACATAACAACTCCTTTTATTTGTTACGTATAATATGTTCACCTAAATACTGTCCAGTAAAAGACTTTTTATTTTTAATAATATCTTCAGGTGTACCTTCTGCTACGATACTGCCACCTCGCTTGCCACCTTCTGGCCCTAAATCTATAACCCAATCTGCAGTTTTTATAACATCTAAGTTATGTTCTATAACTAGTACAGTATTTCCTGTATAGGTAAGTTTTTGTAAGACTTCTATAAGTTTACTTACATCTGCAAAGTGTAGTCCAGTTGTAGGTTCGTCAAGAATATACAAAGTTTTTCCAGTAGCTCTTTTTGCAAGTTCACTAGCAAGCTTTATCCTTTGCGCTTCACCTCCTGAAAGAGTTGTAGCAGCTTGTCCCAATTTTATATATCCAAGCCCAACATCTTTAAGTGTAGATAAAATCCTTTTTAAATTAGGAATATTTTCAAAAAACACTACACTTTCTTCAACAGTCATATTTAAAACTTCATCTATATTTTTGCCTTTATAATTTATTTGTAGTGTTTCTTCATTGAACCTTCTCCCATTACAGACATCGCATTTAACATATACGTCTGGCAAAAATTGCATTTCAATTTTTAAAGTTCCGTCACCTTGACAGTTTTCACATCGACCTCCTTTGACGTTAAAAGAGAATCTTCCAGGTAAATATCCTCTTGCTTTAGCTTGAGGTGTTTGAGCAAACAAATCTCTTATGACTGAAAATGCTCCTGTGTAAGTTACTGGGTTTGAGCGAGGAGTCCTGCCTATAGGAGATTGGTCAACTATGATCACTTTGTCTATATTTGAAATCCCTTCCATAGTTTTGAATTTGCCGGGTTTTTCTTTAGCACCATATAGTTTGTTTGCTAAGTTCTTATATAGTATTTCATGTATTAAAGTAGACTTGCCACTGCCAGAGACCCCTGTAATGCAAACAAATAAAGTTAAAGGAATATTAACATCTATATTTTTTAGATTAAATTGTTGAGCTCCGGTTATAGTAAGCCATTTGTCTTGATGCTTTTTTCTTTTTTTAGGTACAGGTATTTCTAAAGTTCCTTTTAAATATTTACCAGTTAAAGAAATTTTAGATTTCATTATTTCTTTAGCAGTCCCTTTAGCTACTATATGGCCACCATGGATACCTGCACCTGGGCCTAAATCTAGTATATAATCTGCAGCTCTTATAGTATCTTCATCGTGCTCAACAACAATCAAAGTGTTACCTAAATCTCTAAGTTTTAATAAAGTAGTTAACAATTTATTATTATCTCTTTGATGTAGGCCAATAGAAGGCTCATCAAGAACGTAAAGTATACCTGTAAGACCAGAACCAATTTGTTTAGTTAAATGTATTCTTTGAGCTTCTCCACCAGAAAGGGTAGAACTTTCTCGTTTTAAGCTTAAATATCCAAGCCCAACATTATTTAAAAATAGTAATCTATCACAAATTTCTTTTAAGATAGTTTTGCTTATTAAATTATCTTTTTCGTTAAACTTTATATTTTTAAAGAAATCGTAAGATTGTTCTATAGACATTTTTGTAATGTCAGCTATAGATTGTCCTTCAATTAGAACTGATAAAGCTTCACTTTTTAATCTTTTGCCTTTACATAAAGGGCAAATCTTTTTTGTCATATACTTATTATAAATTTCATTTTTTACAAACTCAGATTCTGTTTCATTATAACGCCTTTGCATGTTTGTTATAACACCTTCAAAATCTTGACTACCGTACAATAGAATAGTTTGTTGTTTTTTTGTTAACTGTTTCCATGGTACATCTAATGGAATCTTATTCTTTTTTGCAGCTTCTTTAAGCAATTGTCCGTAATATCCACTCCAACTGTTTTTCCATCTGTTTGTTCTAGTTGTTATTGGATCTGACCATGCTAGTATTGCTCCTTGTTTTATGGAACGTTTTACGTCTGGAATTATTAAATTTTCATCTATTTCTATTTTTTCACCAAGTCCACTACATTCAGGACAGGCGCCAAAAGGGGAATTAAAAGAGAAGAGTCTAGGTTCTAACTCAGAAAAATTTGTGCCACAATCAATACATGCGTATTGTTCGCTATAGATTGTTTCCGAAGAAGTATGCCCGTCTTTTATTATAGCAACTGCTACTGTACCTTTAGATTCTTTTAAAGCAATTTCAATAGAACTTGCTACTCTTTGCCTTAAATCTTTTTTAAGTTTTATCCTATCTATAATTATGTCTATGGTATGCTTTTTATATCTATCCAAACTTATTTTTTCATCTAGCATATAGATATTTCCATTGACTCTAACTCTAGAATATCCACTTTTTAATAGTCTAGAAAATAACTCTTCATAAGTACCTGTTCTCCCTTTAATTAAAGGGGCAACTATGTTAATCATAGTTTCATTAGGAAGTTTCATAACTTCATCAATTATTTGTTGTGCAGATTGAGATTTAACTAGTTTTCCACATTTTGGGCAATGTATGACACCTATTTTTGCAAATAGTAACCTTAAATAATCGTAAATTTCAGTTACTGTCCCAACTGTAGATCGTGGATTGTGAGATGGGTTTCTTTGTTCTATTGAAATTGCAGGAGAAAGTCCTTCAATAATATCTACCTCAGGCTTATCCATAAGCTCTAAAAATTGTCTGGCATAAGCTGAAAGAGACTCAACATACTTTCTTTGCCCTTGGGCATAAATTGTGTCAAAAGCAAGAGAAGATTTACCTGAACCTGACAGACCAGTAATAACGACTAGCTTGTTTTTAGGTATATCTATATCTATATTTTTCAAATTGTGTTGTCTTGCACCACGAATTTTTATTATATCCATTAAAATGTATCCTTTATGTTAATTATTGTGTCTTCTGCGGTAGGTAACATTTTAGGATAGTCTATATTATAGTGTAAACCCCTGCTTTCTTTTCTTTGCATGGCAGAATTTACAATTAGATCTGCAATACAAACTATATCTCTCAATTCTATATTTTCTACTGTTATTGGAGAACATTCAAAAAATGTATTAATTTCACTTTTTAATAAATCTATTCTTTTTTTAGCTTTAACCAATTTTTCGTTTGAGCGTACTATACTTAAATAGTTCCAAGAAGTGCGTCTTATTTCTTCCCATTCTTGCATGTATATAAGAGCATTTTCTTTTGAACTTTTGTATTTATAAGAAAAGTCTTTTAGATTGTAATGTTTTTCATTTAAATAGTGTAGTGAATCATTATAAACTCTATCTGCATATACAATACCCTCAAGTAGAGAATTTGAAGCTAACCTGTTTGCTCCGTGTATACCAGAACATGCAGTTTCACCCAGGGCGTATAAATTTTTTATGTTAGTTCTTCCAGTTACGTCTATTTTTACTCCTCCACAAAAAAAGTGTGCTGCAGGAATTACAGGTATCATATCTTTTGCCATGTCTATACCGTATTCCAAACATTTAGCATAAATATTAGGAAAACGTTTCATAAGAAAACTTCTACTTTTTGAAGTAATATCTAAATAAACACATTCGTCTCTTCTTGTTTTAAGCTCTTTATCAATTGCTCTTGCGACTATATCCCTAGGAGCTAATTCCTTTTTAGTGCTATATTTATTCATAAACGGATTTCCGTCTTTTGAACGCAGTATAGCACCTTCTCCACGTACTGCTTCTGATATTAAGAAAGATTTTGCATCTTTATTGTATAAACATGTAGGATGAAATTGTACAAACTCCATATTTGCTATATCAGCTCCAGCTCTATAGGCCATAGCAATCCCATCTCCTGTAGCAACATCTGGATTTGATGTGTAAAGATAAGTTTTACTTGCCCCTCCGCAAGCTAGAGCTACTATTTTTGCTTGGAAAGTTTCAATATAATTCTTTTTGCTTACAAAAACGTAAGCGCCAACACAAATATTGTCTTTATTAATGATCAAATCTATAGCAGGATGATTTTCAAAGACAGTTATATTTTTATTTTTTAAAACGTTTTTTATTAAAACGTTTTCTATTTCTTCACCTGTAAAATCTGCAGCATGTAAAATTCTACGTTTGCTATGCCCACCTTCTAAACCTAAATCAAATTCATCTTGATTATTTTCTTTTTTTGTAAACTTAACGCCAAGGTTTATCAGCTCATTTACTCTAGCTGGAGCTTCGGCGACCATTTTTTTTACCATGTTTTTATTGCACAGACCATCTCCAGAAACTAAAGTGTCTTGTATATGCTCTTTGAAACTGTCATGCTTGTCCATAACGCAGGCAATACCACCTTGGGCCTTTCCTGTAGCAGAGTCAAATAATTTCTTTTTTGTAATCAATGAAACTGTTGAATTTTGCGCAGCTTTTAAAGCTAAGCTTAAACCTGCTATTCCACTGCCTATTATTAAATAATCTGATTTTATCATTAGGATATTCTCTATCTTGCAAGTATTATATTATCTATCAATCTTGTTTTTCCTATCCATACGGCAACTGCTAAGACAACTTTTTTTGTACTTTTATTAACAGAAGATAAATCATTAAAATTTACAATATCTACATAATCTATTTTAATGTTAGAGATTTTATTTAATTTGCTTATAGTGCTTTGTTTCAAAATATGAGGGCTCTTATTTTTGAAATCTATAGATACTTCTTTTAAAATTTTATAGATTTTAGAGCCCGTTTCTTTTTCTTGGGCTGACAGGTACAAGTTCCTGCTTGAAACAGCTAGCCCAATTTTTTCTCTTACGATAGGGCATGGTACAATTTTTGTCTTGAAATTTAGATCTTTGACCATCTTTTCTATTATTTTTAATTGTTGAAAATCTTTTATTCCAAAATAAGCATTACAAGCGCAAGATATGTTTAATAGTTTAGCTACTACTGTTGCAACACCTCTAAAATGAGTAGGTCTGAATTTTCCACACATAATGTCTTGCAAAACTGTCACTTCTATAAAAGTTTTATAATTGTTTGGAAACATTTCATTTACAGTTGGCATAAAAACGTAATCAACATGATTTTTTTTGCATAGCTCTAAATCTTTTTTTATAGGTCTTGGATATTTTAAGTAATCTTCGTTTGGCCCAAATTGTACAGGGTTAACAAAAATTGAAACTATAGTGACATCATCATTTTTTTTAGACTTTAAAATTAAAGATTCATGTCCTTGGTGTAATGCGCCCATAGTTGGGACAAGACCTATATTGTCCCCATTTTTTAAATGTTTAAACGCAATTTTTTGTAACTGTGATGCTATTTTAATAACTTTCATTTATATATATTACCTTCCTCTGGAAACTTACCTTCTTTTACTTCATCTATATAATTTTTTACGGCTTCTTGTATAATTTGCCCAACATTTGCATACTTTTTTACAAATTTTGGAGTAAAGTCAACAAACATCCCTAACATATCATAAACAACTAAGACTTGTCCATCACAATAGCGCCCTGCACCTATACCTATTGTAGGTATAGTTAAAGTTTTTGTAATTTCTTTAGCTAAATCTTCTGGTATTGCTTCAAGTACAATAGCGCAAGCCCCAGCTTCTTGTAAAAGTTTTGCATCATTTATAAGTTTTAGAGCGTCTTCTTTATTTCTACCTTGAACTTTAAATTCTCCAAACTTGTTAATTGCTTGAGGAGTTAGTCCTAGATGTCCCATTACTGGTATTTTTGCATTAACAATAGCTTGTACTTGTTTTATGATTTCGCTACCACCTTCAATTTTTACAACTTGGGCTCTACCTTCTTTAATAATTCGTCCTGCATTTATAACAGCACTTTTTATGTCTGCTTCATAAGACATAAACGGCATGTCAGCAACAATTAGAGCACCACTATTTCCTCTTTTTACAGCTTTAGTGTGGTATATTATGTTTTCTATTGTTACAGGAATTGTATTTTCGTAGCCAAGTTGTACGTTGCCAAGCGAGTCTCCAACAAGCAACATATCGACATCTTTGGAAATAAGTTTTGCCATAATGTAGTCGTAGCAAGTAAGCATTGTTAATTTATTATTTTTCTGTTTCTTTTCTAAAATTGTTGCAACAGTTGTTTTATTCATTTGTAATCCTTACAAATTATTTAAGTGTATATTTTTATAATTTTAACCTTTTGTTGTTTAAGAGTCAACAATTTTTCTTTTAATATTACATGTATTGTCTTGTTTAGTGTAGGATGTACTAAATTTTTTGCAATTTCGTTAAGGGGAATTAAAACAAAAAGTCTATTCTGTAGTTCTTTATGAGGTATAGATAGCAAAGAGTTGTTAAAAACTTTGTTCCCAAAAAATAAAATGTCAATGTCTATTATGCGAGGTCCCCACTTAATAGTTTTTTTGCGTCCTAAAATTTGTTCTAATTGTTTTAAAAAAAATAACAAATCGTAAGGATGTAGATTAGTTTTTGCTTTAAGTATAATATTATAAAAAAATTTTTGCGTTGGTCCAACTGGAGATGCTTCATATAAAGAAGATAATTTAACAATTTTTATAAGCAAACTACTTTGTATAAATGAGAGAGTAGAAAGTATATTTTCTAGTCTATTGCCAATGTTTGATCCCAAACCTAAATAAATTGTATATTTCATTACTTTTTATAATTTTTAGTGCTACTTTAATCAATACTTGCTTAACTAAATTTTATATTATATTCTTGTATAGAGGTTAAAATTATTAAGTTGGATTATTATATTACATTTATTTTATTAGTGAAATAACTTTCATTAGCTTCGCTTGTAATTATTCCATTTAAAAGAGATATATACATGAAAAGTTGGATAAAATTTTTTCTTTTACTTATAGGGTTTTTAATTTTTGTTGGAGCGTTAATACTTTTACATAATCAACTAAAGAATTTAAGTTATACAGATATAATTAATGCTTTAAAAGCTATCCCGTTTTTAAAAATATCTTTAGCTATGTTACTGGCTTTAGCTTACTATATTATTTTAGGTGGTTATGATATAGTTGCTTTTAAATATATAAACTCAAAAGTTTCTTTAAGTCCTAAAGACATTTTATTTACGTGCTTTATAAGCAATATTTTAGCAAATAATACAGGCTATTCAATGCTTTTTGGTGGTTCTCTCAGGTATAGACTTTATTCGCTATATAATGTTTCAATGGTTGATGTTACAAAAGTGCTTCTGTTTTCTTCAGCTACAATATGGCTTGGCTTACTTGCGGTTGGTGGTATCATTTTTACGTTTGCTCCAGTCTCTCTTGAAGGTGTATTAAATATAAGTTTGTCTACAAAAACGATAGGATTTTTTTCAATTATAATTTTATTACTATATATTTTTTTAAGTACTTTACATTCTCGTCCAATAAAGGTGTTTAAGTGGACAATAACTTTTCCAAATATCAAGATAGTATTTTGGCAAATTTTACTTGCAACATTAGACTGGTTAGTAGCATCATTAACTTTATATATTTTAATGCCAGAAGGATTTGTTTCTTATTTTATTCTACTTAAAGTTTTTCTTGTTGCGCAATTTGCTGTAATTATAAGCCAAGTTCCTGGCGGTATGGGTATTTTTGAGACCTCTATTACTTTGTTAATGCCAGAGTCTGCAAGTAATCCTGGGGTTATAGGAGCACTTCTTGCCTATAGAGCAATATTTTATTTTTTCCCATTACTTATTGCCCTTGTTCTTTTGGGTTCTTTTGAATTAATGATACTTACTAAAAAGTTTCAAGATAAGGCAAAGATTTTTGGAAAAACAATATCTTCTGTTATAGTGCAAGTATTTGCTTTGTCTTCATTTGTTGCTGGTATGGTTGCGATGTTTTCTACTGCAACTCCTTTTGATGTTGCACAATTAAAATTTATTATTAATTTGTTACCTTCATGGTTTGCAGATTTGTCTCACTTTTTGCTCAGTGTTACCTCAATTGCATTACTTTTTATTTCTAGAGGTTTACATCTTAGAATCAAGAAAGCTTGGTCTATAGCTTGTACTTTAGTAATATTTGCAATTGTTTTAATACTTGTTGTAGGAGAGCCATTTTTAGTTCTTTTAGGTTTTGTTGTTTTACTTGTTGCTCTTGTATCTTCAAGACACTATTTTTATAGGGATATCTCTATACTTAACACTGCTTTTAGTACTTGGTGGTTTAGTGCAGTTGGTGGTGTTTTCGTTCTTTCTGCTTGGATAGGCTTTTTCATAAATAAACAGGACATTTACTCTTGGATTCATTTAGATGTATTTTTTAGGAATCTTTTAGTAAGTACAACAGATGCTGCACGGTTTTTAAGAGCAAGTTTTGGTGTGGGTGTTATAGTTATAATAGTTATTTTAGAGCAAATTTTTAGAAACTTTTTCAAAAAACCTGTATTATTTACAAAAAAAGATATAGAAAGGATAGTATATTCTTCAGATTATGTTTATTCTTTAACAGCTTTATCTAAAGATAAAAGTTACGTGGTTAACGAGCAAAAAGATGCTTTTGTAATGTATGGTAAATCTGGCAATAGTTGGATTGTTTTTGGTGATCCTGTGGGTAATAAATCTCACAAAAATGAGCTTTTATGGCAATTTAAAGAGCTTGCTGATAATGCATCTGCAAAACCTGCTTTTGTAGGGATAGATCATAAATATGTACAGATATATGATGATATTGGTTTAGATATTTTTAATATTGGGCAAGAAGCAAAAATTCAATTAAAAACTTTTAATAAATATGATCAACGCTTAAACAATTTTTGTAAGTTAGAAGAAAATATGGAAAGTTTAGGTTTTAAATATAAAATTTTACATTCTGAGCAGTTTTATGAATATAAAGAAATATTTGCAAATGTAGACAAAGAGTGGAGAAAAACTACAAACTTTGTTCCGATAAATTTTATACCTGGCAACTACGAGCCTACTTATATGAAAGATATGGATTTTAGTATTGTGGAAAAAGATGGTAAAGTATGTGCTTTTTCTGTGTTAGAAAAAACAAATAGTGTTTATGAAATTTCTTCAGGTATTGTTAGATATATACCTTTGCAAGAGGATATTTTTTCTTACATAATTTTTAAAAATATTTTGTGGGCAAAAAGTAAAGAGTACATATGGTTTAATTTGGGGTTTGCTTATTTTTATGAAAGCGGTTCTCAGGAAGAAGTTATAAAGTATTTTGCAAAAACTTTTATGTTTACAGAACATTTTAACTATGATTTAGAGCTTTTAAGGAACTTTAAAGAAAAGTTTTGTCCACTATGGCGTAATAAGTATATAGCTATTCATCCGGACAAGTATATATTGGCATTTATTAAAAATTTTACAACGCTTATTTATCCATCAAAACATGTACAGTCAAAGTTTTTCTTTAAAAGGTTTTTAAGGAAATGAAAGCTTGGGAACTGTTTTATAAAAATATTACTCAGAATAAATTTGTTTGTTGTAAAGATAAGATAATTTTGACTGTGTCTGGTGGTATGGATTCTATGTGCATGTTACACATGTTTTGGCGACTTAAAAAAAAAATAAATATTGAGCTATTAACAGTAAATTTTGACCATAATTTAAGAGAAGAGTCTAAAAAAGAGGCTTTAGTTGTTAAGAATTTTTCAGAAAACTTGGGTGTAAATTGTATTTTGGAATCTATTAATGTAAGCAAATATTCTAAAAGTAATAATATTTCTATAGAAACTGCTGGCCATAATTTAAGGTATGAAATTTTGCATAAAATAGCAAAAAAATATAAGTTTGATAAAATTTCAACAGCACACAATGCAAACGACAATGCAGAAACTGTTTTAATGTGGCTACTTAGAGGTAGTGGAAATTTTTCAGGCATACCTCAAGAACGAACTCTTTCTAAAAATGTTGCAATAATTCGACCTCTTCTTCCAATTAAACGAGATTTTATTGAAGACTATGTAAAAAAGCACAAATTGCCGTTTTGTACAGACAGTTCTAATTTTACAGATGTTTACACAAGAAATAAAATAAGACGTTTGCTTATCCCTGTTTGTGAAAAAATAAATTCAATGGCAGTTGAACATATATTTTCTTTAAGTTGTATACAAAGTAGAGAAAACCGTTTTTTAGATGTAATTTCAACTAAGTATTTAAAAAAATGTGTTAGATTCCAAAAAAATCAAATTTTGCTTGATTTAACAATGTTTTTACGATATAATGAAGCAGTTAGGTTTAGAATTTTGCGAGATATTTTACCTCAAAAAAAATATAATTCGTGTATAAATTTAATAATGTATAAAATTTTATCGTTACACAAGTCTGTATATAGATTGTCTGGAGATTGGCTTTTTAAGATAAAAGCAAAAAAAGCGTATTTTTTAAAGGAATAATAATGATAAATAATAAACAAAACTACACGGTAGAAATTCTTTTTCAGGAACGGCAAATACAAAAAAAGATTTTTGAAATAGCTTCTAAAATATCTCAAGACTATAAAGATAAAGATCTTGTAATAGTTGCGGTTTTAAATGGCAGTTTTATTTTTTGTGCGGATTTGGTGCGTAATTTGGATGTTAGATGTGCTATAGATTTTATACAAGTTAGTTCTTATGTTGGTACTCAATCTCAAGGGAAAGTGCATGTAATTTCTGGTTTTAAAGAAGACTTAACAGGAAAAGATGTTTTGATAGTAGAGGATATTGTTGATACTGGTATAACTTTGGACTTTTTAATTAGCGAAATATTTTCAAAAAAACCTAAGAGTATTAAAGCTTGTGTTCTCCTAGATAAAAAGTGTGCTCGTAAAAAAGAGGTTGCTGTTAATTATAGTTGTTTTGAAATGGGTAATGATTTTGTTGTAGGGTATGGTATAGACTATAACGGATTTTTTAGACAATTGCCTTATGTAGGAAGAATAAAGGAGTTTGATAAATGAAAAAGAAAAATCCGTGGTTTGTATTTTTTTGGATAATGCTTTTTATAATTGTTTTTATGCTAATAAACTCTGCAAAGCAAAGAGGTCAAGAAGTAGATTTAGAATATTCTCAATTTAAACAATATATAAAAGCTAAAAGTGTGTCTAAAGTGGTTGTTTCTTCAGATTTTATAAAAGGACAATTTAGAGATACAGATGGTGTTTTGAAAAAGTTTAAAACAACACCTATGGATGATCCTAACTTAATAAAGGATATGGAAGACAACAATGTTTTAGAATTTTCTTCTGCTCAAAGGAATGGCTGGCTTGCACCGATTGTGCTTAATTGGGGACCTATAATTCTTTTAATTTTATTTTGGCTTTGGATGATGCGTGGTATGGCTGGTGGCAGTAAACAGGCCATGTCTTTTGGCAAAACAAAAGCAAAACTTGCAGGCAATAATGCTGCAAAAAAAGTTACTTTTAAAGATGTTGCTGGTTGTAATGAAGCTAAAGAAGAGTTACAAGAAATAATAGAGTTTTTAAAAGATCCTGCAAGATTTCAAAAATTGGGTGGGAAAATTCCAAAAGGGGTATTACTTTTTGGTGCTCCTGGAACAGGAAAAACTTTACTTGCAAAAGCAGTTGCTGGTGAAGCCGGAGTCCCATTTTTTTCTTCAAGTGGTTCAGAGTTTGTTGAAATGTTTGTTGGTGTTGGAGCTTCTAGAGTTAGAGATTTGTTTGATAAGGGTAGGAAGTCTGCCCCTTGTTTGCTTTTTATAGATGAAATAGATGCTGTTGGAAGACATAGATTTGCTGGTATAGGCGGCGGGCACGATGAAAGAGAACAAACTTTAAACCAACTTCTTGTTGAAATGGACGGTTTTGACACTAAAGAAGGTGTAATCCTAATTGCTGCAACTAACAGGGCAGACGTTTTAGATCCAGCATTGCTTAGACCTGGTAGATTTGACAGGCAAGTTATTGTTCCGAGTCCAGACTTAAAAGATAGAGAAGAAATATTAGCTGTACATTCAAGAAAAATAACTTTAGGCGAAGATGTAAACTTAAATGTTATAGCAAGGAGAACGTCTGGTTTTGTTGGAGCTGATCTTGCAAATCTTGTAAATGAGGCAGCTCTTTTAGCTGCAAGGCATAGCCAACAGAGTGTAAGTATGAAAAATATGGAAGAGGCAATAGATAGAATACTTGCTGGTCCCCAGAGAAAGTCACGCTTGATGTCTGAAAAAGAAAAGAAACTTATTGCATATCATGAGGCAGGACATACTCTTGTTGCAAAACTTCTTCCATCTGCTGACCCAGTTCATAAAGTTTCTATAGTTCCAAGAGGGCCTGCTTTAGGATACACTTTACAGCTACCTGAAGAAGATAAGTATTTAACTTCTAAAACAGAGCTTTTGGACAGGCTTTCAATATTATTTGGAGGGCGTGTTGCAGAAGAAGTTATATTTTCTGAAATTACAACAGGCGCCCAAAATGATATAGCAAAAGCTACAGATATTGCTACTAGGATGGTTACTGAATTTGGCATGAGTGATAAAGTAGGTCCAATATCTCTCCAAAAACCAAATCAAGAAGTGTTTTTGGGAAGAGATATTTCAAGTTCAGATAGACATTCTGGAAAAACTTCTGAAATTGTAGATGAAGAGATTAAAAATATTATAAATAGTGCCAAAGATAAGGCCGTAACTCTTATAAAAGGGAATATATCTATTTTAAATAAAATTGTAGATTATCTTTTAGAAAGAGAAAATTTAACTGGCCAGGATATAGATATAATTATGAAAGGTGAAGAATTGTCTCCTATATTACAGGGTGGTAATGTAGAAACAGACAAAAAAGAAACATTAAAAAATCTAGATGTTTTGTTAGGTAAGGATTAATA
This sequence comes from Candidatus Endomicrobiellum incisitermitis, assembly GCA_031275795.1. Classification (GTDB taxonomy): domain Bacteria; phylum Elusimicrobiota; class Endomicrobiia; order Endomicrobiales; family Endomicrobiaceae; genus Endomicrobiellum; species Endomicrobiellum incisitermitis. The sequence goes on along the minus strand of JAISOG010000006.1, from coordinate 24,631 downwards.
AAAAATTTTTTAGGTGACAATATAGAAAGTGAAAAAGTTTAATTTTGATGAGAAAAAAGCAAAAAAAGCAATAAAACTCTTGTTAGAATCTTTTGGAGAAGATTTAAACAGGGAGGGGTTAAAGCGTACCCCAGAAAGAGTTTCAGAGTTTTATAAAAAGGCTTTGTCTGGAAATAATATAAACCCTTTGGATTTAGTTCTGAATTCATATTCTAGTGAAGAACACGAAGAAATAGTATGTATAAAAGATGTTGCTTTTTATTCTCTTTGTGAGCATCACTTGTTACCTTTTTTTGGTAAAGTACATATAGCCTATGTCCCTAAAAAAGACAAAATTGCTGGAGTTTCAAAACTGGTAAGATTTGTAGAAATTTTTACAAACAGACTTCAACTTCAAGAAAGATTCACAAAACAAATAGCAGATACTATTATGGATTTATTAAAACCTCATGGCGTTATGATTCTTGTTGAAGCTGAACACTTGTGTATGACTATGCGGGGCATAAAAAAAACAGGGTCGCTTGTTATTACTCAATCTGTGCGTGGTAACTTTGCAGAGGATGAAAAAATAAGGAAAGAAGCAATGTATTTATTAGGAAAATAAAAGGTGATAGTAAGAAAAGCTATTATAAATAATTTTAAAGATGCTTTAGAACTCGTAAAAAAAACAGGTAGTAGAAATGTCGTTCATGAGCATCTTGCTCAAAAAGGTGTAAATTTTCCTGTTATTATAGAACAAATAGATAATAGAGCTGCAAACATATTAAAGCAAGAAGCAATTTCCGTCGGTGCAGACGTTTCTGTAAGTGAGGATGTAAGTAGGTTTAAAAAAGGTTTTTCAGATTTGATTTTGTTTGCAAATGTTGCTCAAGTTTTAAAACTAGTTGATAAACTTAAAGTACAACCTTTTAGATTAAAAGAAGTTTCTTTTAATTTGGAACGATTAGTTAATAATAAAAAAGTTTTTAAATATAAAAATAAATCGTTAGATTTATCAAAGCCAGTTGTTATGGGCATTATAAATATGGACCCAAATTCTTTTTCAGGAGATGGGTTAACGTGTCCGGATAAAGCTAAACAACGAGCTTTAGAATTTGAAAAGTTTGGTGCTAGTATAATAGACATTGGTGCAGAATCCTCTAGGCCTGGCGCAAATCTTGTAGATGCAAAAACAGAGATAAAAAGGTTGATACCTGCTTTAAAAAAGATAAGAAAGCAAGTTAAAATACCAATTTCTGTAGATACGTATAAGTATGAAACAGCAAAAGCTGCTCTTGATGAAGGAGCAGATATTGTTAACGATATTTTTGCTTTAAGAGTAGGTAAAGAAAAGTTAGCAGAACTTGTTGCAAATGTTAAGGCTGGTCTTATATTAATGCATATGAAAGGACTCCCTAAAAATATGCAGAAATTACCAAAATATAAAAATTGTACTTCTGAAGTTTTTAAGTTCCTTTTAGAAAGAAGAAATTATGCATTAAGTTTTGGGGTGCAAGAAGAGTATATATCAGTAGATCCAGGTCCAGGTTTTGGTAAAAGTGTTGAACATAATTTGGAACTAATAAAAAATATAGACACTTTTTCGTCTCTAGGAGCAGTTGTTGGTGCAGTATCAAGAAAAAGGTTTGTCAGGCTTTTAACAGGAGAAGATAAGGCCTCTTTTATAGTAGCAAATTGTCTTACAGCTTTTTGTGGAGCAGATATTTTAAGAGTACACGATGCAAAAGAAACAGTAGATGTGTTAAAAATAATTCAAGCTTTTAAAGGAGTTTAAGCGGAAACTATGTTTTATATTTATAATACCTACATGGTTAATATTTTAGACATCCTTATACTTACCATAATGTTTTATAGGCTTATCTTAATTATTAAAGGCACAAGAGCTATACAAATTGTTATTGGCATTTTATTTATTTTAGGCCTTACTATAGTAGCAAGAGATGTTTTACATCTTAAAGCTCTGTCTTGGTTGTTAGGGAATTTTTGGCTTGCTGCTGTTATTATATTTGCTGTAATATTTCAAACTGAAATACGAAATGTTTTAGCGCAAATAGGTAGCCAACTTTGGTGTTCAAAATCTAAGGTAGAAGATTTTTATGTAACAGAAATTGTTGAAGCTGTTGAAGATTTAAGTAAATCTGTTATGGGTGGGCTTATTGCTCTTGAGAATGAAGTGGGTTTAAAAAATTTTATAGAAACCGGTATAGCTTTAAACGCCAACATTTCAAAAGAACTTTTGTTGTCAATATTTAAAAACAAGTCTGCTCCTTTACATGATGGAGCAGTAGTTATATTTAATGGTAAAATCATGGCTGCAGGGTGTTTACTTCCGCTAAGTCATGAGACTAGTGTTAAACTTTTTGGCACAAGGCACAGAGCAGCACTTGGATTAAGTGAAGTTACAGACGCTTTAGTAATTGTGGTTTCTGAAGAGACTGGGAAAATATCTGTAGCTTATAAGGGTAAATTGCATGGCAATATTTCTGCTGCAAAGCTTAAAGAAATAATAAAAACAAATGGTGAGGCATTGGACTAAAATGAAAAAAATTTATGCCAAAATAAAAAAGAATTGGCAATTAAAATTATTGGCTTTAGTTCTTGCTCTTTTTGTTTGGTTATATGCGGGGTATATGTGACAAAGTTATTTGGTACAGATGGTATAAGAGGGAGTAGTTTGAGCTTTCCATTTGACAACAAAACGCTTAATATTGTTGGGATGGCAATTGCAGAAGTTTTAGGAAACAGTAAAAATATTTTAATGGTTAGAGATACAAGAGAATCTGGAAAGAGAATACAAAAGGAACTTGCAAAAGGTATTATTAAAGTGGGTGTAAAGCCTATTTTTAGTGGTGTTATGCCTACCCCTGCGGCTTCTTTAGTTGTTAAACAAGGCAACTATTCTGCGGCAATTGTGATATCTGCAAGTCATAACCCTTATACAGATAATGGAATTAAAATTTTTAATTCAAAAGGGTTTAAACTTGCTGATAGTGTTGAAGAAAAAATAGAACGTAAAATTAATAAGTATCTAGATTTAAAAGTTGATATTGAAAACAATAAATTATCTGTTAAAGAAGATTTAAGTCTTATAAAAATTTATGAAGATTTTTTAATAAAAAATTTTATAGGCAAATCCCTTAAAGGGAAAACTATAGTTGTTGATTGTGCAAATGGGGCCTCTTATAAAGTTGCACCTTATGTACTAAAAAAACTTGGTGCAAAAATTGTTGCTTTAAATATTAAACCGAATGGAAAAAACATTAATTTTAAATGTGGGGTTTTATATCCAGAAGTTGTAGCAGAACATGTAAAAAAGCATAATGCTTTTTGTGGTTTTGCTTTTGATGGTGATTCAGATAGACTAATATGTGTGGACGAAAAAGGTGCAATTAAAGATGGAGATTATTTCCTTGCTGCAATGGCAAAATGGCTAAAAAATAATAATAAATTAAAAAATAATATTTTAGTTTCTACAGTTATGGCAAATTTAGGGCTTACGCGTGCCATGGAAGATGCAAAAATAAATATTGTTTTATCTAAAGTTGGTGACAGGTATGTTATTGAAGATATGAAAAAATATAAGTCCACGTTTGGGGGTGAACAGTCAGGGCATTTCATTTTTAAAGATATTTTAACTACAGGAGATGGGCTTCTTAGTTCTATTATGTTGCTTGGAGCATTATGCCAGTTAGACAAAACGATGTCTGAATTTATGGAAGGTATTGAGAAGTCCCCACAGGTCCTTATCAATAACAAAATTAAAAAGAAAGTCCCTATAGAACAACTTTCAAAATCTTATAAATTGCTAAAGGAGTCCGAACAGTTATTAGGGAAAGATGGGCGCATTCTTATAAGATATTCTGGTACAGAAAACTTTCTAAGAGTTATGGTTGAAGGTAAAAAGTTGAAGACAATTAAGAAAATTGCAAAAGATTTAACCAATAGTATTTGTGCAGAGGTTAATTGTTAAAAAAAGAGGTTTTGATGATAAAATTAGGTGTAAATATAGATCATATAGCAACTATAAGACAAGCAAGAAAAGATGATATACCATCTGTTGTTGATGCTGCATTAGTATGCCAAAAGGCTGGGGCAGATAGTATAACTGTACATTTAAGAGAAGATAAAAGACACATTCAAGATAGTGATGTTTACGATTTAAAAAAGTCTATTAAGACAAAATTGAATCTTGAAATGTCTGCCACAGATGAAATAATTAAAGTGGCATTAAATGTGAAACCGGATTCTGTTTGTATAGTTCCAGAAAAAAGGCAAGAACTTACAACAGAAGGTGGTTTAGATGTTAAAAAGAATAAAAAAAGTTTAGCAAATTGTGTAGATAAATTAAAAAAAGCAGGAATAATAGTTAGTATGTTTATTGAGGCTGATATAGATCAAATCTTAGCGTGTAGTCAAATAGGTGCAGATGCTGTAGAAATTCATACTGGTAGATATGCACGATTTTATAAAGAAAATGGTGGAAACTCTTTAGATTTTAGAGAAGAATTTAAAAAAATTTTAGAAGTTTCACAAGAGGCTGCAAAAAATAATCTTTTATTAAATGCTGGTCATGGGCTAGATTATGATAATGTAAAACATATGTGCAAAGTTCCAAACTTGAAAGAGTTTAATATAGGTTTTTCAATTATTGCAAAAAGTGTTTTTACTGGTCTTAGAACTGCAGTAAAAGACATGAAAAAACTTATAAATAAAGGATAATCTATGTGTGGGATAGTTGGCTATGTTGGCAAAAAAAATGCTAAAAATGCTGTTGAAGTTGTGCTAAAAGGTTTAAAAAAACTTGAGTACAGAGGTTACGATTCAGCTGGTATAGCTGTAGTTTGTAATAATTTATTGCATATCAGAAGAAGCGTTGGCAAACTTTGTAATTTAACAGACAAGATAGCGCAAGATCCTATTAGCTCAAACATTGCTATAGGACATACGCGTTGGGCAACACATGGTAAACCTTCTGAAAATAATGCGCATCCTCATACAGATGCTAGTAACAGCATTGTTATTGTGCACAATGGAATAATTGAAAATTATGCAGATTTGAAAAGTCAATTAAAAGAAAACTTAAAAGATTTTAAGTCACAAACAGATACAGAAGTTATAGTTCACCTTATAAAAAAATATTATAAAGGTGACTTATTGGATGCTGTTAAAAAAACTTTAAGTAAAGTTAAAGGCTCTTATGCTTTAGGTGTAATATGTAAAGATGATCCGTACACAATAATTTGTGCAAGACAAGAAGCTCCACTAATAATTGGTGTTGGAGTAAAAGAAAATTTTATCGCTTCAGATATACCTGCTTTGCTTACCTATACAAGAGATATGATTTTTCTTGAAAATGGTGATATAGCTAAAATAACAAAAGACAAAATTGTAATTATTGATAAAGAAGGTAATGAACAAAATCGTGAAATAAAAACTATAAATTGGGATCCAGTTTTAGCAGAAAAAGCGGGATATAAGCATTTTATGCTAAAAGAAATTTTTGAACAGCCTCGTACTATAGAGGAGACGCTAAGAGGAAGAATTTATCCAAATGAGGGCAAGATACACGTAGAAGAAGTAAAGTTAAATAAAGAAGATGTTAGAAACATTTCAAATATTTATGTAATTGCTTGTGGATCATCTTACCATGCTGGTTTTGTATCAAAATTTTTATTTGAAAATTTTGCAAAAATTCCTACAGAGGTGGACATTGCATCAGAGTTTAGGTATAGGAATCCTATTTTAAGTGAAAAAACTTTAGTTATAGCTATTTCACAATCTGGTGAGACTGCAGATACTTTAGCTGCTTTACGACTTGCAAAAAGTAAAGGTTGCCAAACGCTTGCAATATGTAATGTTGTAGGTTCAAGTATAAGTCGTGAAACTAACCATGTAGTTTACACTCATTGTGGTATAGAAGTAGGAGTAGCTTCAACAAAAGCTTTTACAGGACAACTAACAGCACTTTATATTCTTGCTTTAGATTTTGCATCTAAAAAAGAATCTTTATCTAAAGAAGACATAAAAAAGTATTTACAAGAGTTGTGGGAGATACCTGTAAAAATAGGAGATTTTTTAGAAAATGCACAAGAACTAAACAAAATAGCAAAATTGTTTGACCAAAAAAAAGATTTTTTATATTTGGGTAGACATGTAAATTATCCTGTAGCTCTTGAAGGTGCATTAAAGCTCAAAGAAATTTCGTATATACACGCAGAGGGGTATGCTGCTGGTGAAATGAAACATGGTCCAATTGCTTTAATCGACGAATCCATACCTATAGTTTCTATAGCCACAAATAGTAAGGTTTATGAAAAAATGATTTCCAATATGGAAGAAGCTAAAGCAAGAGGAGCAACTATTATTGTGATAGCCAGTTCCAATAATAGAGAAGTATTAACAAAAAGTGAGCATGTTATTTACGTTCCAGAAACTGACGAATTTGTTTCGCCTCTAATTTCTGTTGTTCCTTTGCAATTGTTAGCTTATTATATTTCTGTTAATTTGGGTTGTGATGTTGACCAACCAAGGAATTTGGCCAAATCTGTAACAGTTGAATAAATTTAAATGTAATTCCTATATATTATTTCTAGTTGCAACATAGAGTTTAGATTTATTTTTATAAAACGTATTTAAGGTTTTGCAATAACTTGGGAGTCGGTAGATATGATAGGCATAGATATAGAAGAAGTTAAAAGATTTAACAAATATTTAAAGAACTCAAAAATTATTAAACGTATTTTTTCTCAAGAAGAAATAGACTACTCTTATTCTAAAAAAAATGTTGCTCAACATTTAGCTGTTAGGTTTGCTGCAAAAGAAGCTGCTTGGAAAGCTCTTAGTTGTAAAAATAGAAAAATTGGTATTACAGATATTAAAATAATAAATAATAAGTATGGCAAACCAGAAGTTTTTATTAAAAACAAAAAAAATACAAAAATGGACCTATCAATTTCACATACTGACAAATATGCAGTTGCGGTTGCAATATTTTTATAGAAATCTAGAATTTTATTTAAATATATATTATAGGTGATAAATTATGACTTTTGATAAAGAAGTTATTGATATTAGAAGGTATATTCACAAAAATCCTGAAGTTGGTGGAAATGAGTTTAATACTGCAAAATTTATTGAATCAAAACTTAGAAGTTATGATATACCTTTTAAACGTATAAATAAAACTGGCGTAATTGGCACTATTGTAGGAGATCCAAAAGGTAAAACAATAGCTTTGAGGGCAGATATAGATGCTTTACCGGTTTATGAGAAAAACAATATAGAATATAAGTCACTTAATAGGGGCGTTATGCACGCTTGTGGTCACGATGCTCATGTTGCTATAGTGCTTGGAGCTGCAAAGTTGCTCAAAGATAAAAAAAATAATTTACAAGGTAATGTAAGGTTAATTTTTCAACCTAGTGAAGAAACGTCAGATGGCGCAAAAAATATGATATTTAATGGAGCTTTAAAAAATCCCGATGTCGATTTTATATTAGCAACACACGTAAGTCCGTGGGTAAAGTCTGGCAAAATTGCTTTTAAGTACAATGAAATGATGGCTGGCGTTGATCAACTTAAAATAGAAATTATTGGAGAAATTGCGCACGGTGCTTATCCTCACGAAGGGAAAGATGCTTTAGTTGCTAGTAGTACTTTTATAAGTATGGTTCAAGGTATTATTTCAAGGGAGTTAGATCCATTAGAAAATTCTGTTATAACATTTGGCAAAATTGAGGGTGGAGATGCATACAATGTGCTATGCAAACAAATAACTCTTTATGGGACAGTAAGAACTTTTAACAATAAAGCTAGAAAATTTATAAAGAACAGTATTTTAAATAAGTTAAAAAGTATAGAAAAATCTTATGGAGTAAAATGTATTGCAGAGTACAATTCAATAGGAGACCCATTAATTAATACTCCAGAAATAACAAAATATTGTATAGAAACAGCAGAAGAATTTTATGGGAAAAACAATGTTGAAATATTACAAAAACCATCTATGGGAGGTGAGGATTTCTCGGAATATTTACATGTTGTTCCTGGAAATTTTATGTATATAGGGACATCTAAAGATAAGGCTACGTCTAACCCTTGGCACCATAATAAATTTAATATAGATGAAAGTGCTATTGCACAAGCTTCAAAATATTTGTTTTATACACTAGATAAGTTTTTAAAAAGTAGTATCAAAAGCTTACAATAACCCGAAATATCGAGTTGGGGGGGGGTACATAGAATATTCTGGATACGAGGGAAGTTTAGATATCTTTGTAGCATATTTTGGGTTTGGAGGTGGTTGGCCCTCCTGATTGGGCCAGCTTTAATGAAGCATGTGAAATTTACTTATAAAATTGTTAGTTCTAGTAAACTGTGTCGAGCAAGTTGGATTTTAAAAATTAGTGTTTTTATAATTAAATTCCTGCATTTTCTGGGACTATAACCTCAAAAATTTTTTTGCTAATTTTTGTAGTGTCTGTTATTATTGTTATATAGTTATCGGTAAGTACTTTATCTTTTCCTATTTTTACAGTTTTTCTTTTTTTACCGATATTTTTATTTATAAATTCTTTTCTCTTTTCTAAGTCTATTTCAAATAAATCTTTTGCTCGGCTCTTAATTATGTTTTGTGGTACTTTGTTTATAAATGATGATGCTTTTGTACCGCTTCTATCAGAATATCTGAAAACGTGAAGTCTTGAAAATGGATTTTGTTTTATAAAATTACAAGTTTCTTTGTGATGTTCTTGGTTTTCTCCAGGGAACCCAGTGATAATATCTGTTGTGAGTGCTAGATCTGGTAAAATGTTTGTTATGTGTTTGATTTTTTCTTCAAAAGTTTTGGTTAGATATTTTCTATTCATGTATTTTAAAATATCGTCATTACCTGACTGTAAAGGAATATGCAGGTGATGGCATATTTTTTCAGGGTAGTTTTGCATGAGTTCTATTAGTTTGTTGTCAATTTCGTTTATCTCTATTGACGAAATTCTTACTCTAAACTCTAGAGGAATTTTAATTATTTTATTAAGTAAGTTTGAGCAACCTCCATTATATTTGCCTATATGTATTCCAGTTAAGACTATTTCAGCATAACCGTTTATTACAAGGTTTGTGATTTCTGAAATAACTTCATTGTCAGGTTTGCTCCAAAGAATATTTCTAACATATGGAACTATGCAATAACTGCAAAAGCTGTCACATCCGTCTTGTATTTTTAAAAAAGCGCGAGAACGTTTATCAAAACTTGTAATTGTTTGTTTTGTATGTTCAGGAAACAGTGTTGTTTTGTCTTGTACAATTATTATGTTCTCATTTTTTAGGTTTTGTTTTATGTCAATATTTTTATTTTTTGCTAAGCATCCTGTAAGTATTATTTTAGGATTATTTGGGAATTTAGAAGCTTTTCTTAAAAAATATTGACATTCTTTATCTGCTTGTTTTGTTAGTGTACAAGAATTAAAAATAATAATATCTGCTTCTTCCGGAGTTTCTACATGTACAAAGTTGTCTTTTTTATATTTTTCAGATATAAGTTGAGATTCGTATTGGTTTACTTTACAGCCAAAAGTATAAATATAAAATTTTGTCATTTAAATTGTCCCATTTATGAACTGAATTGCTAAAATACTTGCTGCTATTGCTGCAGTTTCTGTTCTTAGAATATTTTCTCCAAGGACTAGTGTTCTAATATTTAAAGATCTAGCAAATTCAACTTCTTCGTTTTCAAAACCGCCTTCAGGACCTATAAGAATATTTGCACCATTAGGTTTTGATTTTGGTATTAAAGATTTCAATGTGTTGCTACTTTCCTTTTCCCAAGGTAATATGGTTATAAAGTTTTTGTCTTTTGTAGTGTTTATACAAGCCTCTTTAAAGTTAATAGATTCTTCTATTTGCATAATATCGTTTCTACCACATTGAGAGCTTGCAGATATTGATATTTTTTTATATCGTTCTAGTTTGTTTTTTGATATGTTTGTAATTATACTTCTTTTAGTGTTTATTGGTATTATTTTAAATACGCCTATTTCGGCACATTTTTCTATTAACCATTCAAATTTGTCTCCTTTTGGTATACAAGTATAAAGATTTAATATAAAATTAGGCATTTTATAAGAAGAAGATAAAATATGTCCAGAAACTTTGTTTTTATTTATAGAATCAATTTTTGCTTTATAAGAGTTTCCTTTTCCATCAAAAAGCATTATTTCGTCATTTTGTTTAAAACGACGTACATTAAATAAATAATGCGCCTGTTCTTCTTGCATGGAAAAAATGTTGTTATTAATATTTTCAGGCTTAACATAAAAATGTGGCATACGAAAAATTCCTTTCAATAGTTTTAATTATACATACTTATTTCAAAGAAAAGTATATCTAAAGACATAATTTTTAGATCAAATATTTTAGCAATATTGCAAAGAAAGTATAATAGCTTTAGAATTTGCTATTTTGTTAAAATTTTGATAATATCTAACCATAATTTGATATTAAAACTGGGTTTTAAATGTCACAAAATTGCATTTTTTGTAATATAGCTAAAGGAAAAATTCCCTCTCATAAAGTTTATGAGGATGAAATTGTTTTTGCTTTTAAGGATATAAATCCCAAAGCACCTGTTCACATCATAATTATCCCTAAAAAACACATAGCTTGTTTAGGAGATGTTTCTTGTCAAGAAGAGCAAGTATTGGGGCATATACAAATTGTTGCTTCCAAAATAAGTAAACAGTTTAAAGAGATGAGAAACGGTTTTAGACTTATAAATAATTGTGGCATAGATGGTGGTCAAACTGTTTTTCATATACATTACCATTTACTTGGGGGAAGAGTTTTTGGTTGGCCTCCAGGTTGAAAATGTGTAATCAGTAAGTTTTTGTATAAAATAATCTTTCTTTAAGAAAGGCGGTGTTTTTAAAAATGGTAAATATTAAAGTTCGTGAAGGTGAATCTATAGACGAAGCTATTAGGCGTTTCAAAAGAGAATGTGAAAAAAATGGAATAATGCAAGAAATAAAAAAACGTGAATTTTATAAAGCACCAAGCGTATTAAAAAAAGAAAAACTTGCTGAAACTAAAAGAAAAATACGTCGTAAAATGCTTAAAGATAACAAAAAATCTAGAAATGTATAAATAAGGGAGTTGTGTTAATCTTCATGTGCTCCCTTTTATTTTGTTAAGGTAAATTATGAAATTAAAAGATATACAGGATTTATTTGTTCGTGAAGGTAAAAAGACAGACCCAAGAGATAAATCCGTTGTAGAATTGGATTTGTTAAAACGTAAAGAAGACTATGATGCTCTTACTGATACAAAAAAAACAAATTTTGATATAGAAAGCTTAACAAATCCATATTATGATTCTAGAATTTTATATGGTGATGAAAACTTAGAAGTCAAAAGAGTTATGGTTGGCATAGACATAGAAACGCAAGAGCTTTTACTTGCAAAGAGTTTAATAAATTCTGGCGTTAAAATAGATTTAGTTATAGCTCATCATCCTGAGGGGTATGCATATTCTACGTTTAGTAATGTTATAGGTATGCAGGCAGACATTTTAAACAAACAAGGTATACCTATTAATATTACAGAAAAAATTGTTTCTGAAAGAATAAAAGAAGTTTATAGAAGCGTTTTACCTCAAAATAATGAAAGAGTTTATGATGCTGCAAAGTTGTTAAATATTCCTTTGATGACAGCTCACACTGTTGCAGATAATCATGTAGCCTCATTTTTACAAGACAAAATTAACAGTTTAAATCCTGTATATTTAAAAGAGATTGTTGAACTGTTTGAAAGTTTTCCGGAATATCAGCATGCAATAAAAATAGGACATGCACCATTTATTCTTAGTGGGAATAGTTATTCTAGGTGTGGAAAAATTTTTGTTGATATGACAGGTGGCACAGAAGGACCTATAAAGTCTTTTGAAAAACTTGCTATAGCAGGAATAAGTACTGTAGTTGTAATGCATTTGAGTCCAAAAGCTGTAAAAGAAGCTGAAAAGCATCATTTAAATATTATTTTAGCAGGGCATATTTCTTCTGATAATTTAGGATTAAATTTGCTTTTTGATAAGTTGGAAAACAAATTTGTTCAAAAACTTGAGTTTGTGGAATGTTCAGGTTTTAGAAGATTTAGAAGATAAAAATGGCAATACCTGATGATATAATTGAAAAAATAAGATTATCTAATAATATAGAGTCAGTAGTAAGAGAATATATACCTGATTTGAAAAGAGTTGGGCGTAATTGGAAAGCGTGTTGTATTTTTCATAATGAAAAAACACCTTCTTTTATTATAAGTCCTGAAAAAGGTATTTTTAAATGTTTTGGTTGTAATGTTTCTGGCGATGTTTTTAAGTTTGTTATGCTTGCTGACAATATATCTTGGATTGAGTCTGTAAAAAAACTTGCTAAAAAAGCAAATATCACAATACAAGATGTAAAACAAAGCTCTGGTATTCCTTCGCAAAGACTTTTGCTACTTGACATATTGGAAAATTCAGCTATATTTTACCATAGATGTTTAATGGAAAATGCTAGTGCAAAAAAAGCTATGGACTATCTTATAAAGCGTGGAATTACTCGCGATACGATGGTTAGGTTTAAAATAGGTTTTTGTTCAAAGGGACAACTTATACAAGCAGCCACAAAAAAAGGTTTTACAGTTGAAAATCTTATTAAAGCAGGTATAATAACAAAAACAGATAAAGGAAATTTTTTTGAATATATGTCGGAAAGAATTGTGTTTCCGATTTTTGATGTTCAAGGTAGAATTGTAGCATTTGGAGGGAGAACTCTTACAGATCAGCAGCCAAAATATATAAACACTCCTGAAACAAGTATTTATTCAAAATCGTCTAATTTGTATGGTTTGTTTCAAACTTTGCCCCAATTACGCAAGGAAAGAAGAATTATTATACTTGAAGGTTATATGGATGTTATTGTTCCGCAACAGTTTGGTGTTGTAGGCGCTGTTGCTAGTTTAGGTACAGCTTTTACACAAAAACATGCTAAGTTAATTTCAAGGTATGCAGATAGTGTTACTTTGCTTTTTGATTCAGATAGTGCGGGGAGAACTGCAGCTCAAAGATCTCTTGAAATTTTAGTTGAGGAAGGTATAGAGACAAGAGTGTCCTCTTTGCCAGAAAATGTTGATGCAGACGAATATTTAAATCAATATGGTAAAGAAGCGTTTATAAGGCTTCTTGATACTACTTCTAAAAGTGCAATAGATTTTATGATTGCCAGAGTTTATGGCAGTCAAAAAGATAAATCACCTGAAATTAAAGCAAGAGCTGTATCAAATCTTTTAGATTTTATATCAAAAAGTGGTAATGCTGTAGTTCAAAGTGAGTGGATAAAAAGTATTTCACAATATCTAAATATTGATGAAGCAATTATTTATAAAGAGTTTAAAAAGAAAAAAAAATTAAAATTTAATGGATATACAAAAGAAGAAAGTATAAGTTTAACTAAAACACTTAATAAAAATAAAAAGTTTTCTATGTCTTTAGAAGAAAGTCTGTTAAGTATTGTTTTAAATAATAGAGAATTTGTTGAAAGAATCAATGTGGATTGTTTTTTTGATGCTAGATGTAAAAAGGTTTTTGAATTTATTTCTTCAGGTTTAAACGATGCTGAAATTATAAATTTGCTTTCACAAGATGACGCAAATTGGTTTTCAGATGTTACCTTAAATAGTATTAAGTACAATAATGTAAACGAAGCTTTTAACACTATTTTAAGAGATATTGAATTAAGTATTTTTAAAAGAAGAAGAGCGGTACTAGAAAAGGACATTCTCCTTATGACAGAAGGTAAAAAAGAAAAAGACAATGAGTTGTTTGACGAATATAAAAAACTAACAGTCTTTTTAAAAGGATCAGGGAAATAAAATGACAAAAAAAGATTCATTTAAAAATTTAATTGATTTTGGAAGGAAGCAAGGTTATCTTAGTTATGAGGACATAAGTAATAGTCTTCCTCAAAAATCTATTGTTGCAGAAAAAATAGACAGTTTTTTTGTGACTTTAGATGATTTAGGTATTAAAGTTGTAGATAATAAAGAATATTTAGAAGAAAAGATGCAAAAAGATACCGGAGCTATAGAACAATCCGTTAAAGGTCCTAATGAGGAAGAAGATATAAATCCTATTAGAATGTACTTAAGTGAAATGGCGAAGGTGCCTCTTTTAGAAAGAAGTGTAGAGGTTGAGCTTGCAAAAAACATAAGAGAGAATGAAAAAAAATTAAAATTAATAGTTTTAGAATCTCCTCTTATTATAAAAGAGATAAGAAACTGGGAAACTCTTATAGGGCAACAAGAAATGACAACAAAAGAGCTTATGCCTAGAGGTAGAAAATCTCAAGCTCAGCTCAGGGGTATGGGAGTAAAAATTAAAACTGTTGTTAAAAAAATAAATGTCATAGAAAAGAACATAAATACTTATGAAAAGAAACTAAAAGAGGAAATTTCAGTTAAAGATAAAGAAAACTATTTAAACAAAATAAAAGAATTACGTTTAAAAATTGTTAAGTTGATAGTAGGTCTTAACTTAAACCAAGATAAAATAAAAAGGCTTATTAATAAAATTAAAACGATAGCTCAAAAACTCAATGAAATAAAAGATAATCTAAGAAGATTTGAGCGTAAATACAAAAATCCAGTTTCAAAAATTAAAACTTTGTATAAGAGTTATGAGATAGGTAAAATTTCTGCAGCAGATTTTAAAAAACATACAGGAGCTCCTTTAAAAGATGTAAAAGAAGATATGGAAAGAGCACAATTTCTTTTAGATAAAAAAGCTAATATGCAAGAAAGTTTTGTTATAAGCACAGAAGAGATGATAGAAACAGATAGAAAAATTAGAGAGCTTGAAGATATTATCCATAGAGACAAAATGAAACTTATTGAAGCCAATTTTAGGCTTGTTGTTTCTATTGCTAAAAAGCATGTTGGAATAAGTAACTTAGAGTTATCAGATTTAATTCAAGAAGGAAATCTTGGTCTTTCAAAAGCAGTTGAAAAGTTTGAATGGAAAAGAGGTTTTAAATTTTCAACCTATGCAACATGGTGGATAAGACAATCTATTAACCGCGCTATTGCAGATCAAGCAAGGACTATTAGAATTCCTGTCCATATGAAAGAACTTATTTCAAAACTTACAAAAGTTAAAAAGAAATTTCAGCAAGATATAGGTAGAGATCCAACTATTAAGGAATATGCGAAAGTTTTAAAGTTTTCTACAGATAGAATTAGGAAAATATTGAAAATGATGCAAGAGCCGGTTTCTCTTGCAACCCCTGTTGGTGAAGAAGATGACTCTCGTCTTGAAGATTTTGTTGAGGATCTCAATAGTCCAAGCCCTGTTGTTAAAACACAACAATATAGGCTTCAACTTGAACTAGAAAAAGTTTTAAATACTTTAACCCCAAGAGAAGCCCAAATCATAAGTTTAAGGTATGGTGTAGGTGTTGGTTATCCTAGCACTCTAGAAGAGGTTGGCAAGAAGTTTGGTGTTACAAGAGAAAGAGTAAGACAAATAGAATCAAAAGCCATAAGGAAGTTAAGGCATCCTAGTAGGAGTAAATCTTTAAGAGAATATTTGGATCAACTCATTTAACATTACAACTTGTCACATTCCAAAGCGCCAGGTGTATACATTAAATAGAAAAAAAAGTGATTAAAATCTGACTTGAAGAGTTCCCATAAAAGCTTAATTATTTTCTTGAGCTGTTTGAGACGCTATTTCTGAAGCAGCGGCAAGTAAGCTTTGTTGTTCTAAGTCGTCTAAAACTAAAGAAGTTAAAGCTTTTGCTACTTCCTCTTCTTCAAAGGCGATTGCAGAAATGCCAAGCTGTTTAAGATTTTCTTTGTGATCTAAGAAACGAGCTCTAACAATAATGCGGGTTTTAGGATTTAGTGAAGAAGCTAAAGATGCTGTTTCTAATGTTATATTTAAAGAAGGAACAGTGATTATTAGGTAATTTGCCTTTTTTATGCCGGCGGCAATTAAAATATCTTTTCTTGTTGAATTTCCATATATTACAGCTTGTCCCTGGGAACTTAATGAATTTACAGTATCTATATTTATTTCTATTATAACAGGTTTTATTCCTTGTTTTATTAAGGCTTGAGTAACTTCTTTGCCTGTTGGTCCATATCCTATAACTATGGCAACTTTTTCAGAAAGAAATTCTTCTGTAGGAAGTAAATTTTTTGCTATTTCGTTAACTTTATTACATTTCTTGTTTACTGAAGAATTTAATATTTTCCATATTTTGCTTTTTGAGCGTAAAAATCTTTCAAAAGAAGGTATTTTTTTGAATATTGAGGGGTTTAAAGTTATAGATACGATAGCGCATATAACTATAGAATTGTAGACTAGATCACCAACAAGATCTAAACGTTTAGCTTCTTGTGCTAATATAAAAGAGAATTCTCCAACTTGTGCCAGTCCTGCAGCTACAGTAAGTGCTGTTCTTGTAGAGTATCCTAAAATAGAGACAACAACCAACGCTGTTAAAGGTTTAATTAATAAAACTACAAGTAAACAAGTATATACAAGTAATGGATACTCGATAATAAATTTCCAGTCAAAAAGCATTCCAACTGACAGAAAAAACAAAACTGCAAAAGCGTCTCTTAATGGTAAAATATCTGCTCCTGCTTGGTGACTTACTTTGCTTTTACCTACGACCATCCCTCCTAAAAATGCACCTAAAGCAAATGAAGTTTGAAACACAAACGCTGCAATGACTGCAGTTACAAAAGCTATAACTAAAACAGCTAAAGTGAAAAGTTCTTGAGAACGTGTTTTAACTATTTTTGACAAAAACCAAGGCACAACCCGTTCGCCACCTTTTATAACTAATAACCATAATAAAATTATTCTTATTAAGGCGATTCCTATAGCTTTAAATATTTCTATTGTTCCTAAAGATGCTGTGTGAGAATTTGAAAGTACTACAGAAAGACTAGGAAGTACGACTAAAATTACTATAGTCAAAATATCTTCTACAACAAGCCAGCCAACAGCTACATGGCCATGAACTGTATTTAAAACATCGTTGTCTTCCAAGACTCTTAAAAGCACGACAGTACTTGCTACGGCAAGTCCTAATCCTAAAATTAATGCAGATTTAAAGTCAATTCCAAGCAGTGTACCAAGGAAAACTCCAAAGATTGTAGCAACAGTGCTTTGTATTATAGCTCCAGGTATAGCGACACCTTTAACTGCAAAAAGATCATCTGTTTTAAAATGCAAGCCTACTCCAAACATCAAAAGTATAACGCCAGCTTCTGAAAGTTGAAATGCTAGACTATAGTCTGCAACAAAGCCTGGAGATGAAGGCCCTATCAAAAATCCTGCAAGAAGATATCCCACAATAGAAGAAAGTCCCAGTTTTTGTGTTATAAAACCAAATGTTAAAGAAAGAGTAAAACCAACTGCCATTATTTGCAATAGTTGATAATCGTGCATTTTAATCTACCTATATTTTTTCAGTATATTTTAATATGAGCATATATTACTAAATAAATACACTATAATTCAAAAAAATATTTAAAAAATAATAATTTAATAAAAAATTTGTAATGTTTGGATATAGAAAACAAGTGTTATAGTGCTTAAGAAAACGATTTGTTTGAAAATATGCTACAATATAAACAAAATAAATAAAAAATGAAACATATTTGCCAAAATATAAAAAGTATTAATAATACTATAAATTTGTTAGAAAACGTTGCTGGTACTGTTGACTTAGTTGCAGTAACAAAAACTTTTACGTATCCTTTTGTTTTAGAAGCACTAAAATGTGGAATTAAACATATAGGTGAGAGCAAAGTTCAAGAAGCAATTGCTAAATTTGACCAAATTGGAGATCCCCTTATTGGAGTGACTAAACATTTTATTGGGCATTTACAGTCCAATAAAGTAAAAAAAGCTGTAGAAACATTTGATTTGATACAGTCTTTAGATAGTGTTAAACTTGCTTATAATATAAATCATCATGCCAAAGATATTAGTAAAATTCAAGATTGTCTTATAGAAGTAAAAGTTTCTAAAGAGATTTCTAAAACTGGCATTAATCCAGATTTTGTTGTGGATTTTTATAATGACTGTAGGAATCTTTCTAACGTTAACATTAAGGGGCTTATGCTTATAGCACCTTACAGTGATAATCCTTGTGATTCAAGACCGTATTTTAAACAAATATATAATTTATTTAAAGATATAAAAAATTTTTTTGCTGATAACGATTTTAATATTCTTTCTATAGGCATGTCTAGAGACTACAAGATTGCTATAGAAGAGGGTTCAACAATGGTTAGAATTGGTTCAGCAATATTTGGAGAAAGAGACTATGGAAATAAGTAAAAAACTTTTTTTTATTGGTTCAGGTAATATGGCCCAAGCCATTATCAGTGGTCTTTTAGAAACCAAGCTTGTAAAAGCTCAAAACATTATTTGTAATGATATTGTAAATGAGAAAGTTTTAAATCTTCAACAAAAGTTTGGTGTATCTATAGCAGAAGATAAAGGGGAAGCTTTAATAGATGCTGATATTATTTTTCTTTCTGTAAAACCTCAAAACATGTTGAAAGTTTTTGATGAAATAAGAAATTTTGTAAAAAAGAATACAATTATTATTTCAATAGCTGCTGGAATAACCACAAGATTTATTGAAGAGAATATAAAAAAAGATGTTGCAGTTATTAGGGCTATGCCTAATACACCGGCTTTAGTGCGATGTGGGGCTACTGCTTTATGTAAGGGTAGATTTGTTTCAGGTGAGCAACTGCAAAGAGCAAAAAATTTGTTTGTTTCTATAGGTAAAGCAGAAATTCTTGACGAAGAGAAATTTGATATTATAACAGCATTATCAGGCTCTGGTCCTGCTTATATATTTTATTTTTGTGAGCTTTTACAAGAAGCTGCTTTTAAGTTAGGTTTGAGTAAAGAAATGGCAAAAAGTTTTGCAGTACAAACAGTTTATGGTTCTGGTAAAATGTTAGATATAACAAATGAATCTGCAGTAGCTTTAAAAGAGAGAGTTAAATCTCAAAAAGGCACAACAGCAGCTGCTTTAAAATATTTTGAATCTCAAAATCTTTCAGGTATAGTTTATAATGCTATGCTTGAAGCGATGAAAAGGTCAAAAGAACTTAGTAAGTAATGGAGGGAAATTGTAATGATTATAAAGGTAAGAGTTATCCCTAACTCAAAAAGGAACGAAGTGATAAGTAGAGTAGGTTCTATTTTAAGAGTAAAAGTTGCAGCTCCTATTGTTGACGGGAGAGCAAATGAGGAGCTTTGTGGTTTTTTAGCAGATTTTTTTGATGTGAAAAGGTCAATGATTTTTTTAAGAAAAGGCGAACGTGGAAGAGAAAAGACTATTGAAATCATAGGCCGTTCAGAAGAAGAGTTAAATGAAGTTTTAGATACAATACCATAATTTAATATGAATTTTAAGGATAAAAAATGTCAGAGCAAAAAGATTATTCAAAAACTGTGAATCTTCCCAAGACAGATTTTCAAATGAAGGCAAATCTATCTCAAAGGGAACCTTTTTTTGTGAAAGAATGGAATGAGAATAAACTTTATGAAAAACTTTGCATAAAAAATAAAAATAAAGAAAAATTTATTTTTCATGATGGACCTCCATATGCAAATGCTCATATACATATAGGCACAGCTCTTAATAAGGTGTTAAAAGATTTTGTAATTAAGTATCGTTCTATGTCAGGCAATTATGTACCATTTACTCCGGGATGGGATTGCCATGGACTCCCAATAGAGCAACTTGCTTTAAAAGAGCTTAATACTGACAAAAATAAAGTTGATAAACTAACTTTTAGAAAACAAGCTGCAGATTTTGCAAAAAAGTTTGTTAAGATACAAAAAGTAGAATTTCAAAGACTTGGTATTCTTGCAGATTGGGACAATCCATACCTAACTTTAGATCCAAAGTATGAGTCTTCTATAGTTAAAGTTTTTGGAGATTTAGTAGAAAAAGGTTTTATTTACAGAAGAAAAAAGCCTGTGTATTGGTGCCCTACATGTGAAACAGCTATAGCTGAGGCAGAAGTTGAATATGCTGATCATTCTTCAGATTCTATTTTTGTAAAATTTAAAGTTGTGTCTGTTTCAGATATCCTTAAGACAAGAGAGTCTTTGTTAAGAGGCTTTTCTGTTTTGATTTGGACAACAACACCTTGGACGCTTCCCTCAAATGTTGCTTTAGCTTTTAGTGAAAAGTCTGAATATGCAGCAGTTGTTTATAAAATGCAAGATGGTAGAGATGAAAATCTTATAGTTGCAAAAGCGTTAATAGAAAATGTTAAAAATAAAATAGAAGCAGTTGATTATAAAATACTTATGGAATCTAAAGGGATTGATTTTGTGAATATAAAATGCCAAAATCCTTTGCTTGAATATAGACAATCTCAAGGTATTGTTGCAGAATTTGTAAGTATGGAAGATGGTACTGGTATAGTGCATATTGCTCCTGGGCATGGTCCAGAAGATTATCACGCAGGATTAGAATATGGTTTAGAAATTTTGTCTCCTATTAACGGTAAAGGATTGTATACGAAGGAAGTTCCAGAATTAGAAAACATTCATATTTTTAAAGCTAATCCAATAATTATTGAAAAGCTTGAAAAAGAGGGTAAAATTCTTGCAAAAGTTAAAATGGAACATTCTTATCCTCACTGTTGGAGATGTAAGAAGCCAATAATTTTTAGAGCTACTCCTCAATGGTTTTTGTCTGTAGATCACAATGAGTTGAGAAAGAAGTTGTTGGACTGTGTTAAAGATGTAAATTGGATGCCAAAATATAGTGAAAATAGAATTAGTTCTATGTTGGATAGTCGTCCTGATTGGTGTTTAAGTCGTCAACGTTTATGGGGAGTGCCAATTCCGGTCTTTTATTGTAAGGAATGTGGAGAACCACTTGTTGATCCTAAAGTTATAAATAAAGTATCAACTCTTTTTGGACAAAAAGGGTCAGATTCATGGTTTGAAATGTCTGAAGAAGAACTTTTAAGTGGTATAAATGCAAAATGTCCTGTTTGTAGTTCTTCTGCATTTAAAAAAGAACAAGATATTCTTGACGTTTGGTTTGATGCAGGCGTTTCTTATGAAGCTGTTTTATCAAGTGGAAATTATAAAGATTTGGAGTTTCCTGCAGATTTATATCTTGAAGGTAGCGATCAACATCGTGGCTGGTTTCAAACGTCTATGATCCCATCGGTTGCTCTTAAAGGCTTTGCTCCTTATAGAAATGTTTTAACAAATGGTTTTACTGTAGACGGACAAGGTAAAAAAATGTCTAAGTCTATAGGTAATGTTGTTTCTAGTGAACAATTAATAAATAAATATGGTGCAGATGTTGTACGTTTATGGATAGCTTCAAGTGATTATAAGGAAGATATTAGAATATCTGATGAGATTATAAAAGGGTTAAGTGATAGTTATAGAAAAGTTAGAAATACTTTAAGATTTTTGCTTGGAAATTTAGGAGATTTCAAGTTAGATAAATCTTTGGCATTTAAAGATATGCAAGAAATAGACACATACGCTCTTAGTAAGTTACAACATTTGATTTCTGTAGTTTCGTCTTCTTATGAAACTTATGAGTTTCATAAAGCAGCTACAGCAATTAATAATTTTTGTACTATCTTTTTAAGTGGATTTTATTTAGACGTTCTTAAAGATGTTTTATATTGTAATAAAAAAGATAGTATAGAAAGAATAAGTGCACAGTCTGCTATGTTTATAATATGTTCTGTTATAATAAGTCTAGTGGCTCCTATTCTATCTTTTACTTGTGAAGAAGCTTTTAAAGAACTAAAAAAAATAGATTCTTCTTTGCCTGAGTCGGTTTTTCTTTCAGATTTTCCTGTAGAGAATAGTAAATTTATTCTTCAGGCTGAAATATTGGATAAATGGAATAAAATTCTTGACGTAAGAAGGGAAGTTTTGTCTGTTTATGAAAAGTTAAGACAAGATAAAATTATAGGTTCAAATTTAGAGGCTGCTTTAGACATAACTTATGGTAAAAAATATTTAGATTTTTTTAAAGATAAAAATCTTGTGAGTTTAGTTTTAGGTAGTTGGGATATAAGCCTTAAACAATCAAATAGTGAAGACGAGTTAGTTGTAAAAGCAAAAAAGTCAGAGTATGAAAAATGTGCAAGATGTTGGAGGCATATAAATAATGTAATTGAAGATTTGTGTCCTAGATGTTTAGAGTTAATAAAATGAAAAAACCTATTATTTTGTGCATACTTTTACTTAGTATAGATCAAATCACAAAGTATCTTGTGAGTACGTTTATTGATTATGGTCATTTTGTGAACATAATATCTTTTTTTGATTTTTTTAATATTGTAAATATTAGAAATACAGGTACAGCTTTTAGTATGTTCCAAGGTCAAAATTTTATATTTTCTTTAATAATATTTATTGCTTTAACTTTTATGGTTATGTTTTTTTGTAAATCTTGCAATAAAATGAACAAAATATGGCAGTATTCGTGTTGTCTTATACTTTCAGGAGGGGTGGGCAATCTTATAGATAGAATATTTAGGGGAGCAGTTGTGGATTTTTTAGATTTTGGGATTGGTTCTTTAAGATGGCCTTCTTTTAATGTTGCAGATTCTTGCATTTTTATAGCTGTTTGTATTTTGGTTTTTGATATTCTTATACTTAAGTAATAGGCAGTAGAAGGTATAGATTATGTACCCAATTCTTTTTAGTTTTGGTAATTTTAAAATATTTTCATATGGATTTTTTGTAGCTTTAGCTTTTATTGTTTCGATTTATTATCTTTCTTATTCTTTAAATAAATCAAAATCAAAAATTTTTTCTCAAGATGAGCTGTACTCTTTTTTATTATATTTGATAATTTTTGGTATTGTTGGTGCTAGGATTTTTTATATTTTTACAAATATAAAAGAATATATTGATAATCCTTTAGATATTTTTAAAGTTTGGCAAGGCGGATTAGTATATTATGGTGGATTTGTAGCTGTAGCTATTTTTGCAATAATATATTGTAAGGTTAAAAATATGCAGGTTTTATATTTTGGCGATTTTTTTGCTCCAGCTCTTGCTTTAGGACATTCTATAGGTAGGATAGGATGCTTTTTTGCGGGATGTTGTTATGGTAAAGAAGCTAACTTGCCTTGGACTGTTGTTTTTAAAGATAAACAATCTTTGGCAGTTTTAGGTGAGCATTTACATCCAACACAACTTTACGAGTCTTTAGGGAACTTTTGTATATTTCTTATATTATTTTTCTATGCAAAAAAACAAAGAGAAGTTGGAAATGTTTTTGCTGTTTATTTAATCTTATACGCTATTTTAAGGTTTATAGTGGAATGTTTTAGAGGTGATGATAGAGGTATGCAATATTTTGGACTATCAATTTCTCAAAATATATCTATAATTTTGTTAATAATTGGAGTATTTATATATGCAAGAAAAGCTATACTACGAAAAGCTTGAAAGAGAAAGAGTGGACTCTTATTTAGCTTCTGTGTATAAAGATTATTCGCGTTCATACTTTCAAAAAGTTGCAGGAGAACAGAAAATTTTTGTAAATGGTAAGCCTGTTTTGCCGAGCTACAAATTAAAACATAACGATATTATTGCTTTTGAATTTGGGAAAGAAAAAATTGTTCAAATAGAGCCAGAAAATATAAAACTTGATATTGTATATGAAGATAACGATATAGTAATAATAAACAAGCAACCTGGTATTGTAGTACATCCATCATACGGGCATATTTCTGGAACTCTTCTTAATGCAATAGTTGCTCATTCAAAGGGGAAATATAATCCTTATTTAGTTCATAGGCTTGATAAAGACACTTCAGGGCTTATAGTTTTTGCTAAAAATGAAAAGTCTAAAATAAGTATTTCTAAACAATTGCAAAATAGAGCTGTAAAAAAAATATATTATGCGGTAGTAAAAGGAACAATTGTTGAAAACAGAGGTCGTATAGAAGCTCCTCTTGGGAGATCGCCACAGAATAGAAAATTGATATCGGTAAATTCTTTGGCAAAAAAGATGGCAATAACAGAGTTTAAAGTTATTTCTAGGAAAGACGGTTATAGTCTCTTGGAGGTAAGGATTATTACAGGTAGAACTCATCAGATAAGAAGTCATATGAAATATATAAATCATCCAGTTGTAGGAGACTTTCAATATGGTGGTCCAGATACAATAAATGGTAGAAGGTATACAAGACAAATGTTACACGCTTATAATATAACGTTTACTCATCCAACAACTTCAAAAGAAATTACTTTTACAGCGCCTTTACCTAAAGATATGGCAGAAATTTTGGAAGAGTCAATAGAAAACATTTAGCATTGTTAATTTTTGTCAAAAACAATTGCGAAATGTTACAATATCCTTAGTTAAATATTTTACCAGCCCACCTCTCATACTCAATTTACTCTTTCAAACCTACAACCAATATCTTTCTTTTCACTAAACACTATTGCCAAAAGTATTGGATTAGTGCTTATATACTTCTCATAATACTTATTTCCTCTTATTTGTTCCATAGCTTCTTTTAACATTTTACTTATATGTTTATCTTT
>JAISOG010000044.1 GCA_031275795.1 Candidatus Endomicrobiellum incisitermitis | reverse complement strand
CAAGGCCAGCATGAGAACCATAGTAAGTGGTGGAGTAATCAAAAGAGAAGTTAGAGAGTTTAGTAAGGTCAGAAGTGAAGAAATCAGAGGATGCATTACCGAGTCTAGCAGAAGCGTCAAAGTAAATATTGTTGAGTAAATCAAGTCTAGCAAGGATACCAATGCCGTTATAATGAGAATTGCCCTTGCCAGCAACGGTGTAGAATTGGCAAAAGAGATACCAGGAAAATGGCATATGGGCTTTAACAAATGGTGACACAAGGCCGCATAAAAAATGAAGTAGCAAAGTGCCCTTTGAAGTTAAAGAGTATGTATTCAGGTACCGCAAAGATCACGCAGGAGTTGGTAAAGAATGCATAAAGCCCGAACTTGATAAGTTTTGTGAAAAAGAGGGATTTGATAAGATATCAGTGTCTACGGCCAATCATAAAAACATTAAAAGAAGAAGGTAGAATTGAAAGAGCGCGGCAATTTTCTTTCAATGCCAGAAGTGACAAAATCAAAGAAATGAGAAAAACAATCAAAGACAAAGAGAGGCGCAAAGGGACACAAGCAAAAGAGCCTGGGGACATAGTTCAGATAGACAGTTTACATCTAAAGGAAAAGGGAATAAAGAGATATTTTATAAGGGCAATAGATATATATGCAAGAGTAGCATTGGCCAAAGAGAATAAAAGGCTCAATAGCGCCAACACGAAAGATTTTATGACAAAATTACAAAGTTGTTTTGCCTATAAAATTAAGAGTGTTCAAAGAGATAACGGACTTGAATTTTATAAGCACTTTGAGGAGTACTTAAAACGGGAAAAAATAAAGCATTATTGGAATTATCCAAGAAGTCCAAAGAGTAATGCGTACATAGAGCGTTTCAATAGAACTTTAAGAGAACAGTTTTTTAACAGCTATGAAGGTGATTTAACCGACATTGAAGGAGTAGAACAAGACTTAAAAGATTACTTGTTTTGGTATAATACCAAAAAGGTTCACCAAGGCTTAAATTGGCTAACGCCTTTTGATTTGACTGAACGCTTAATGCTTCAAAAGTCTAATAGGTTATGAACGCTTACAACACCTTTACATATTATCGCTCAAAATAATAAAATGTCGCAAATATATATTACAAGGCATTCTAAAATTAATTTTGAAAATAATAAATAAAATGTCAAGCAACGCAGCAGTTTTTAAATCTAAATTTGTAGAATTTATACTTAGATTGCGTTTTCATGTAAAAAGATATTCATTTAGGTAATTAAAAATTTCAATGTTTATATGGCTTACAGAGTTTCTAAATACCTAAACTAAATAAGTATTGGTTTGAAGAAAGGAGCGCTGATAAATGTTAGAAATAAGTAATTATAAAGTGTTTAATTTTGAAAATGCAATTCGTGGCGCAAGAAATCCTCTTTGTAGTTGGGAGAAAAGTGATAGTTACTTTGACGAAAACAAAGAATTCATTTTAGGAGCAAATGATTTAGTATTAGCACAGAGACTTTGTAAGGCTGGAAGTGATCACAGGAAATTTTTAAGACAAGTTTTCGTGTCTGTAGATATTTTAGCCCCACTTTATTGGTGGAAAGAATTTGATACTTATAAAATTGGTACTACAGCAAATTCTACTAGTACTATGCATACTATACATAAAAATAAAATTGAAATAGAAAATTTTAGTAGTGATCATTTAGACAAAGACGGAAGAATGATTTTGTTAAAAGTGCTTAAATACATTGAAGAGATACGAATTCTTTTTTTAGAAACAAAAAACAAAGATTATTGGTATAAAATTATCCAATTACTTCCTAGCAGTTTTAATCAACTGAGAACGTGTACAATGTCATATGAGAATTTAATAAACATTTATTTTTCGCGTTGTAATCACAAACTTGATGAATGGAAAAGTGTGTGTACTTGGGCTGAAAAATTACCGTATTTTGCTAAAATTGTATTAAATAGGTGAAGAAATTTAATGTGCCTTTCATGAAGGACAAATTAAACTACTGCGTATATGTAAAGATGGATGTAATAGGGTAAGGTGATTTAAAGAAGAAAGTAATATAGGAAATTTTTGGACTTGCTTTTTTGCGATAATATTTTGTAAAATACAGGCCAATGTAACAAGGGAGAAAAAAATGCAGATTCCAGCATACAGCATACAGCATACAGCATACAGCATACGATGTAATAAATTCCGCAAGAGCATTTTTTCATAAAAAAGTAAAGCCGTTGTCTGATTTTTAGACAGCGGCTTTTTCATTTTGTCGTTAAAAAATGAGGGTGTGTATGAAAAAATATGAGTAAAATCTTCGATTTTTTGTAACCGCAGAAGGCAGATATTAAATTCATGCAAAATTAAGATTGGAGGAAAAAATGACAAAGTTTAAAAAAGAAAAGATCTTATTTTTTAAGAAAGAACTAAAGACACTTCATTGAAAAATATTTGAATGGAAAAGTGTGTGTGCTTGGGCTGAAAAATTACCTTATTTCGCTGTAAATGTATTAAATAGGTAAAGAAATTGAAAAAGACATTATTAATTGTACCTTTCATGAAGGACAAATATTTTAAAAAAGAATTGGGCAACAAAGAATTTTTAGGTATCCAATATTTAGCAGCTATGTTAGATAGCAAAGGTTTTGATTGTGATATCGTTAATGCACATTATATGCAATGGGATGAAAACGCTATATCACGTAATGTTGATGTTAATTCGTATAAATTTATTGGTATTTCATGTGTTAGTCAACGTTGCTATCCATTTACGAAAAAGCTAGTAAAGTTTTTAAGAGAAAGAGGTTGTACAGCGCATATATGTTTGGGGGGGTTTTATCCGTCTTTAGCATATGAAAAGATTTTATATGATATTGAAGGAATTGATTCGCTAATTCTTGGTGAAGGAGAAGAAAGCATAGTATCACTTGTTGAAAAAGTATTTAACGGGGAGAGTATGGATCAGCTGTCTGGTATTGCTTATTTAAATCAAGGTTTATTATCACTAAACCCGCCGAACAGAATAATGAATTTGGATAAATTGCCTTTTCCGGTTAGAAATATTGAGTATTTAGGAAATATTTCATCTATTGGAACAGATAAAGTCGGAAAAAGATTTTTTAGGATGCTAGCAGGAAGAGGATGTTATGGGAAATGTTCATTTTGTAGCATAATTAGATTTTATGCGCCCAAATACAAAATTTATCGTAGTCCTCAAAATGTTGTGGGAGAAATTGAGCAATTAGTAAACAAATATGGTATTAACGATTTTTTATTTAATGATGAGATTTTTTATGAAATAAGCAAAAAAGGGCAAATGTGGATTCAACAGTTTGTAGAGTTAATAAAGCAAAAAGAAATTAAAATAAGTTTTGCGATTGAAATGCGTGCTAATGATATACGTCATGAAGAAATATCTCTATTGAAATCTGTCGGATTAAAGCGTGTTTCATTGGGTGTTGAAAGTGGCATTCAAAGAGTTCTTGATGAAATGAACAAAGGATGTACTATCCAACAAAATCGTGACGCAATTGACATATTAAAGCAGAGTGGTATTACTCCATTAATAAGTTTTATTGCAATTATACCAACTATGTCATTTAAAGAATTAAAAGACAATTATAAATTTTTGTTCAGTTTAAATTGTTTTATTGAAGAAAATGTATATAACAAATTAAATATTTATAGTAATTGTGAATATAAAAATATATTAGAAAAATGGAATTTGTTGATAGAAGGCAGTTCATTTTATGAAAGGCATGGTTACAATTTTTACGATCCGAAAGTGGAATTGTTTTCATCTATAATCGAAGATGTCCGTGTAGTATTCTCTGTACACAAAAAAAAGTTGGTTGCAATTGACAGCAAAGCGGACAACTCTGAAATCTTGAATGAATTTCAAGGCGAATGGATAAAATTTAATGAACAATTATGGATGAATATTATAAATGTTTTAATTGAAGCTATAGATAATATTGATATTAACAACATTGAAGAAATTGAGTTGATGAAAAAAATATATTTTAAGTTTATTAATGCCCAAAGCGATTTTCTTCATAATTATATTGATTCATTTAATAAATTAAAAATGTAAATTTTTATGTCTAGAAAATATTATTATAGGTAAAATATGTGGTATAACAAAAAAATATTAAAAGAAAAAGTAAATTATTTGAATTTGCTATCGGGGGATTTACGCATCTCTATAACGAATGTCTGTAACATGAAGTGTACTTATTGCCATAATGAAGGTGTTCAAAGCCAATATAGTGAATTATCGTTGAACGATGTAATATACATAATCAACGAATCAAAAAAGTATGGCGTGAAGAGTGTTAGAATCACAGGTGGCGAACCTTTAATCCACAAAGATGTATTTGAAATATTCAAGTCAGTTAAAACAAATCACCCTGATTTACAATTAGGAATAAATACTAATGCTATCGAAATTGATATATTATTAAAAATCATAAATAAAAAATATATTGATCGAGCAGTTGTAGGAATAGATTATTTTGATAGTAATGTATCAAAAAATTCGCTCATAGGTAGTTCATCAAGCGCTATTCTTGAAAATATTTTAAAAATAAAAAATGCTGGTTGTAGAGTTGATTTATCTACTGTTTATAATGACGAAATGGGGCATATTAATAAATTAATTAAATGGTGCTTTAAGAATAGAATTCGTATAAAAATTTTAGAACATATTACAGGAGAGGTAGACACTACTCCCAGTCAGCCCTATATTGAAATGATGAAACGTATGATACAAAATTATAATTTACAGTTGGGATTTGATGTTACGAGAAAACAATATTTTGCAACTTCTGTTGATGGCAATGTTGTTTCTTTTTTCCACTCACATTGCCGTATTAGAGAATGCGATATATGTACTAGATTACATCTTAGAATATCAAGCCAAGGAAAAACTAAATCGTGTTTGTTCGGCAACACTCCGGAATTCAGTTTGTTATATGGCAATTTTGATGAAAATTTTCTTTTGGGATTAAGTTTTCTTGGTGTTTCGCCAAAGAATGAAGCGATTAGAGGTGAAAAAAATTAAAATAATTGCTTCAATAAATAATTATGATTTAATTCATTTTACGACAAAAGAATTAGCTCGTTTATCTAATAATAAAATAGATTATTTTAGGCTAAATCTTTCTAAAAAAAATGAATTAAATGAATTATTTAAAAAATTATTAGAACTTGAAAATGTATTTAAGGATAAATTGATAATTGACATACCTTATCCAAGAGAAAAATCGCGTCTATTTTTTAGTCCAAATGAATTTGAATTTATTAAAAATAGTTGTTATATTTTCAATATTTCGTCTCTGAAAAAGAGTAATTACTACATTGCTAATTTTAATGGAAATATTCATTTGAAAAAATATGATGAATTAGTGTTTGGAGATGGTGAAGGTAAATTCGTATTTAATAAAAGAATTAGAGATGATATGTTTGAAGTAATTGCTAAGGATAATTTTAAAGGTTTTAGCGGCAAAGCAATCCATTTTGGTGTTTCATCATCTATGCATTGCAATAAAGAAAATATTGTAGAGTATAAAAAGGTTATTAATAGTATTAAGCCTAATATGATTGCATTTTCTTTCGTTGAAAATAGTCAAGAATTAGATAATTTGAGATTTTTATTTAATTTAGAAAATACAAAAATTATAAGCAAAATCGAAAGTAATAATGGAATTGACAATATTAAAGATATAGTTGATAAAAGTGATATTATACTCTATGGACGCGGAGATGCTAGAATTTATTGTTCAGCTTTCAAATTGGGAATAAATCAGAAAAAAATTATTGATGTTGCACGCAAAAATGGAAAAGAAATATTTGTAGCAACAGGTGTGCTTTCCTCAATGAAGGATGGTAAATTACCTCAGCCATCAGATATAATTGATGTGACACAGATGATAGTTGATAAAGTAAATGGGGTTGTGTTTGGCGCAGATATAAAAAATATGCAATTAGTACTTGATTTACTACACGATATAGATCGTGAAATAATATGGCAAAATAAGTAATCATATGTTAAAAATATTACATTGAAATTTAAAAGAGGTGCGTTTTAAACAATGCTTGATATTGAACAAAAAATAGTGTTAATAACAGCTAAATTATTAACCAATAAACAAAAAACTCACTTAAAGCAATTATTCGATAATAAGATTAATTGGGAAAATCTTATTCGGTATGCGAGCAAAAATAAGACATTATGTTTACTTTATTATAATGTGGTAAATTTAGGTTTAAAAAAACTTATCCCTGAACATTTTATGCAATTATTTGAAAATTCGAGTTATTGTAATTTTATTAGAAATACTGTGGTGTTAAATGAATTAGAAGAAGTACGCAAAGAAATGTCCAAAAATAATATTCCATTTGCTCCACTTAAAGGAGGTTACCTAATAGATAATGTTTATAAAAATAGGTACATAAGAACATTTAATGACTTGGATATTTTAGTCAAAAGAGATGATGTGCCTATAATAGATAAAATTTTTAAAAATTTAGGTTATGAGCAAGGTGATTATGATTTCGACACTAATAGTGTAGTAGTCCCTGATCAGAATAAAGCATTGTTCTTTAATGAAAAAATGTATAAGTTACTTCCATATATAAAAATTAATTCTCAAAACCCAAAAAGTACTGTTATTTTTGATTTAACAGTTTCTTTGGATTTTTCCTTAGATGTGCAGCCAATATATGAAATGCTTGACATGTCTTTAAAAGTTCCGAATGGAATTGAATTATTGCCTGAGCATTTTTTAGTTTATATGTGTTGTCATCATTATAGAGAAGCTTCAAATGTAGCCTGGATACTAATGGGACGGGATTTAAATTTAATAAAATTTTGTGATATACGCGAATATGTATTACAAAAAATGGATCATCATTCGTTACAACGCGCTGTCAAATTTTCGAAAAAATATAAATTGGAAAAGCCCATATATTACACATTTTATTTTGTTAAAGAACTATACAATGATGGTTATGAGTCAGAAGTTCTTGAATCATTAAATATTACCGATAATACTTTTTTAAATGAATATGGTGCCGGTGCTAATGATTACAACAAAGCGAAAACAAGAAGAAAAGATTTTTTTTCTAGTATCTTTTCTGATAATAACAAAGATGAAATAATTCAAATGCCTAAATATCGTAAAACTGTAAAAGAAAATAAAACTTTTAACTTTTAAAGATAAGTATGCTTAAAGCAAAATTATATAACTTACATCCTATTATATTTGTTATATTACTCGGAACGTTTTTTTGTAGAGCAATTTATTTTGCTTCTGTTCCTTATCTGCCAATGCTACTAACTTCAGAAAAGGGAATATCATTTGACATTACCAGTATAATTCTTGCAATAAATCCTTTGACTACTGTTTGTACAAGTTTTTTCGGTGGAGCATTAATAGACAAATTTGGAATAAAACGAACTTCATTTTTTTTAGTTATTATATTATTTTTAATTTTATTTTGGTGCCTGAAAAATTTTAACACATTTGATTTTCTGATTTTTAGTGTCCTTAATGGTATCTTATTTTCTGTTTTTGAAACATTGGCCAAAAAAATAATTTCTGATTTTGCTTTCAAGAATAATAAAAGTATGATATTTAACTTTAGAATTACAGTAATTAATTTAGGAACTATATTAGGACCTTTTTTAAAAATTTTCATATTTAAAGAACTTTCCACTTTAATTTTCGTTTTGATGTTCATTTATTTCGCTTATAGTTTTCTGATTTTAATATTTTATAAAAATACACAAAATACAATTTCAGATATTTTTGATATTAAAGCTTTTGAAGCAATAAAGTTTTTATGGAAAGATAAAATAATAGTTTTTTTATTAATCGGTGGAATATTTACTTTTTCTGGAATCGCTCATTTAAACTCTACAATTCCTCAATATTTTATTAAGAAAAGTTTATATGTAAATTATGGTAAAATGGATTTATATTCGATTTTATTGTTGGTTAATAGCATAATGTTTATTTTTGTGCAATATGTGATATTGCCATTTTTAAAAAAGAAAAGATTTTTTTTTCTTATAATAACGGGAAATCTTTTAATATCAACTAGCATAGCATTATTTCCTCTTTTTGTTAGCATTACTTCATTATCTTTAATCATAATGCTGTTTAGTATAGGGCAAGCTCTATTTTATGTTGTAATTGATACATTGATAGATAGTCTGTCTATTTCAAAATTCAAGGGAACTTATTTTAGTATAACAAACAATATGTTTTTAGGTAGTTTTATTGGAACATTGTTGGGAGGAATTGGAATTAAATTTTTTCGCACAGAGTATATTTTTTACCTTTTTATATTTTTAGCATTGATTTGTATGCTTGGAACTTTTGCAATATTAAAATCATTTAACAAACTAACTGAGAAAAATATCAGATTCACTTAAGAAGATAGTTGTACTAGAAGATAATGTTTTATCTATGAGATGGTACCCTATATATGAGTAGAACATTTTTTACTCACTAAATCTCAAATTGAAAAACCGATTCCACTTACAGGTAGAATAGTTGAGTGCTGTAAGGTATTTAATTTGCCTATAAAATTTTATGATGAGGTAAAAAATGAATATTTTCGATTTTACTTGGATTATTGCTGTAATTTCAATTACAGGAATATTTTTTAATATAAAAAAGAAAGTGATTTGTTTTTATTTATCTGGGATAACCGTAAATAGTTCACTTTATAATTGATATTCAAAATAAGCAGTATGGCAGAGTATTTTTAGATATATTTTTGTAAAGAAAAAATAAAGCGAAGGTAAAAATTAAGTGTTTAAAAAAGATCTGAGAATATAAAAAGTTTTACAGGGGTTATTGATAATAATTAAAAGCTTACGCATAAACGCAGCAATGGCAATCATTGATTAAGAAGAAGTTGAAAAGGAGGGTTATAAAGAGCGCACAAAAAGAGAGATCGTTTAACTAGAGGTCTGCTGTGAGAAGTTTTTGGAGAGCCACTGGGTAAGGCCAGCTAAAGCAGCAATAGCAATGCCTAATTGAGGCAAATCAGCTAATAAGGCCATATTAGAGGTTTAAGAGAAGAAATAACTTCAATTGTATTTATTCAATTTTACTAGGAGTTGTATATATTTTTTTGTTATAATGCACTTTATGAAATTTTTAGTTTAAATTATATGATTAGGAGATAAAAATGACATTAAAAGAAAAAGTAGAGCAAGCATTAGACTCACTAAGACCGCACCTTCAAGCAGATGGTGGCAATGTTGAGTTGGTAGATGTATCAGAAGACGGTGTGGCAAAAGTAAGGTTGACAGGTGCTTGTGGCTGTTGTCCAATGTCTCAGATGACTTTACAGCATGGTGTTACAAATGCAATTAAGCAATCTGTTCCTGAAATAAAAGAAGTTCAATCTGTAAATTAATTCGTAAGTGTGTAAGTGAAATGAAAGTAAAAGTACGAGTACCGTCATCAACTGCAAATTTGGGGCCAGGTTTTGACATTTTTGGCGCAGCACTTTGCCTCTACAATACATTTGAAGCAAAGTATGTGCCTAATGCTAAAAAGACAACTTTTATTATTAAAGGAGCAGGAAAAAAAACTCTTGATATAGGTAAAAAAAACCTTCTTTGGCAGTCTATGCAAGAAACGTTTAATGTTCTTAAAGAAACAAAGTATAATTTAAATAATTTAAATATAACTATAAATAACAATATTCCTTTAAGTGGAGGTCTTGGTTCTAGTTCTACAGCTATAGTTGGTGGCATTATGCTTGCCAACGCTTTATGTGAAAACAAGCTAGATAAATCTCAAATTGCAAACCTTGCAATTAAAATTGAGGGTCATCCGGACAATGTCATTCCTGCAATTTTTGGTGGACTTTGCATATGTAGTAAAGATGAAAATGAAAATCATGGAACAGTTATAAATCTTCCCATTCCAAAATTAAAAGTGATTTTATGTGTTCCTTCTTTTGAGCTTAGAACAAAACGTTCTCGACAAATTTTGCCTAAGATGGCAGACATAAATGATGTTGTTTTTAATATGTCTAGGGTAGCGCTTCTTACAGCTGCTTTTTGTTGTGCAGATTACCCTCTTTTAAGACAGGCTATGCAAGATAAGCTTCATCAACCTTACAGAGGGAAAATGATACCAGTTATGAACGAAGTTTTGCAGGCGGCTCTTAATGCTAAAGCTTTTGGATCGTTTCTATCTGGCTCAGGACCTACTTTAGCTGCTTTATGTGATAAAAAGGATGCTAACAACGTACAAAAGGCTATGAAAAATGTTTGGAAACTAAAAAGCGTTTCTGTAAAAACTTATGTATTAGATTTTGATGTTAAAGGTGCTACAATAATTTAAATATTTAATATTCAGATGTCGGTACTTTTAAATAGTTAAAATTGTTTTTAAGTTACCATAAAGTTATTGAAGGAGAGATAATAATGGCGCTTGTTGTAATGAAATTTGGCGGTTCTTCTGTAGCAGACGCAGATAAAATAAAATTGGTTGCTAGTAGAGTAGTTGAAAAAAAGAAGGCAGGCAATAAAGTTTTAGTTGTTGTTTCTGCTCCTGGCGACACAACTGACCAATTACTTGCTATGGCCCAAAACATCACATCTAATCCTCCAGACAGAGAACTAGATATGCTACTTGCAACCGGCGAAATGATCTCTATATCTCTTTTATCTATGGCAATAAACTTTATGGGCCAAAAAGCAATTTCTCTAACTGGCCCTCAGGCAGGTATTATAGCAGATACTAGTTATACTAAGGCAAGAATTAAAAAAGTAAACCCGAAAAAGATAAAAGCTATGCTTGCAAAAGATAATATTGTTGTAGTTGCAGGGTTTCAAGCTTTAAACGCTAAAGGTGATATTACAACATTAGGTAGAGGTGGTTCAGATTTAACTGCAGTTGCATTAGCTGCGCAATTACAGGCAGATTTTTGTGAAATATATTCTGATGTTGAAGGTGTATTTACGACAGATCCAAGAGTAGTAAAAGATGCAAGAAAAATTGAGTATATATCTTATGATGAAATGCTTGAGCTTGCAGGGGCCGGTGCTCAAGTTTTGCAGTCTAGAAGTGTTGAGATTGCAAAAAAGTTTGGTGTAGAAATTCATTCAAGAAGTACTTTTAGTCAAAATCCAGGGACGATAATAACAAGTGAGGAAAATATCAGGAGGAAAAAGATGGAAGCGTTGTTAGTATCAAGTATAGCTTTTGATAAAAATCAAGTAAAATTTACAATAATAGATCTTCCCGACATTCCCGGGAGAGCAGCTAAGATTTTTAGTAGACTTGCAAAGGTTGGTGTAAATGTAGATATGATAATTCAATCTGCAGCAGTAAACAAAAAAAATGACATTTCTTTTACGGTAAGCAAACAAGAACTTAAGAAAACACAAATTGAATTAGATAAACTTGCTCAAGAACTTAAAGCCTCAGAAGTGATTTGTGATGAACATGTTTCAAAAATTTCTGTTGTTGGTATAGGCATGAAAAGCAATGCAGGTGTGGCCGGCAAAATGTTTGAAATACTTCATAAAAAAGGCATAAATATAGAAATGATTTCTACAAGCGAAATAAAAATATCTTGTATTATAGATGAAAGAGATTTAACAACAGCATTAGAAGAACTTCATAAAGGTTTTGGCCTTTCTAAAAAAATAGGAGTTTCTATGATAAAGTCTAACGGTTTTACGCTTATCGAGCTTATAATAGTGCTAGTTATAATAGGGATTTTAAGTATTATAGCTATACCTGTATATAGAAGTTATGTAGACAAAGATCAAATTGCTCAACAAAGTAAAGATACAGAAAATATTCAAGAACAAGAAGCTTACTTAGAAGATGTTGCTGGTAACGATAATTCAAAAGACTCTTTTGAATAGCTTGATGAAAATAATCTTATATTTTGTAAAATTTTGACACATATCAAATAAAGTGGTAAAATCTTTTTTAATTTTTAAATTTAAAATAAGATCAAATAATTAGTAATTTTGTCTTTTTTCGGGGTGATAATGGCAGTACCATTTATAGAAATAAAAAATGTTTCAAAAATATTTACAAGCCATAAACTAGATTTTAAAGTTTTAAAAGATGTTAATCTTGAAGTTGAAAGGGGCGATATCTTTGGCATAGTTGGTTTTAGCGGGGCAGGCAAGTCCACACTTATACGCTGTATTAATGGACTAGAAACAATTTCCTCTGGGTCAATTCGTGTTGGTAAATATCAAGTAAATAAACTCTCTAAAAAAGATGCAAACGCTTATAGACAAAAGATTGGCATGGTGTTTCAACATTTTAATCTTTTTGATTCTAGAACAGTTTATGGGAATGTTACATTCCCTTTAGAGATTGCAAAACAAAATAAAGAAGAAATACATAAAAGAGTTTTAAAAATTTTGGATTTGGTAGGTATAATAGATAAAAAAGATTTTTATCCTGGCCAACTTTCAGGTGGGCAAAAACAGCGTGTAGGTATAGCAAGGGCTTTGGCAAATCATCCAAGCGTTTTACTTAGTGATGAGGCTACATCTGCACTAGATCCTGTAACGTCTATGTCAGTATTAGATTTATTAAAAGATATAAATAAAAAGTTAGGGCTTACTATTATTTTAATTACACATTCTTTAGATGTGGTAAAATATACTTGTAAGAATATGGCAGTTTTAGAAAATGGAATAATTGCAGAAACTGGAAAAGTTAAAAAAATATTTGAAAGTCCGCAAAGTGATACAGCCAGAGTGTTTATAAAACACAATACGTGTTTATCCAATGGTGAAGGTATATGGTAGATTTTTTTGTAAAATTATTTAATCAAGAAAGTTTAGACATTATATTGCCCGCTACATGGCAGACAGCTTATATGGTTTTAATTGCCACTCCAATTACAGTGTTTTTAGGGTTAATTTTTGGTATCTCTCTTTACATTACAGACAAAAATGGGTTTCATCCATCGATTATTTTTAATAGAGCTTTTGGAGCAATAATAAACGCGGTTATGGCTTTACCATCAATGATTGTAATAATTTTGGCACTACCGTTATCAAAGTTTGTCTTAGGTGTATCCTATGGCCCAAAAGCTTGTATAATAGCTTTAACTATAGTTTGTACACCTATATTTTCTAGACTCGTTGAAAATAGCATTTTGGATGTGTCTAAAGGAAAAATTGAAGCAGCAAAATCTATGGGGGCATCAATTTTTGATATAATTTTTAAAGTTATGCTTCCAGAAGCATTTCCTACTCTTATAAGGAATTTTGTGGTTTTGACTACAACATTAATTTCAGTAACTGCAATAGCTGGCACTTTTGGAGCAGGCGGGCTTGGAGAAGTTGCTGTACGTTTTGGATATCACAGATTTCGTACAGATATTCTTCTAGCTGCAGTTTTAGTGTTATTGGTTTTAGTAGAGGTTCTTCAGCTTTTAGGGGACAAACTTTCCAAGCGAATATTGAAAAAAAGACATCTCATCTAAATTCCTTTACTTATCTAAAGATCTAAAGAAAATTATAATAAATGTAAGTAATATTTACATATTAAGGAGGGATTTGAAGTGAAAAGGTTGATAGTAGGTATTACATTGTTTTTAGTAACATTTTCGTCAATTAGCAGTGCTTTAAATGAAAGCAGAATTGTTTTAAAAATTTCAGCAGAGGCAGTCCCTCATACTGAACTATTAGAGTTAATAAAACCAGACCTTGCAAAACAAGGTATAGACTTAAAAATTTATACAATGACTGATACAACTTTGACAAATACTCAGGTTTCAGATGGAGAACTTGATGCAAATTTCTTTCAACATAACGAATATTTAAAAGCTCAGATTAAAGATAGACATTTAGATTTAGTAAATGTTGGCAATATTCATGTCGAACCCATGGCGATATGTTCTGACAAGTATAGATCAGTAAAAGATTTGCCAAACAATGCAAAAATAGGAATTATAAACGATAGTACTAATGAATACCGTGCATTAATTTTACTTGAAAAGGCAGGTTTTATAAAATTAAAAAGTACAACAAATCCTTACACAGCCAGTACACTAGATATAGAAAGATATATTAAACCAGTAAAAATTGTTGAATTAGATCCTTCTCTTGTTACGCGAATAAAAGATCAGTTTGATGCGTATATAAGTTGGTCAAGCAAGATTTTAGAAGCGGGTATAGATTTGCATAAGGTAAGAATTTTTAGTGAAGGAGCAGACTCTCCTTATGCAAATGTTATAGCTGTAAATTCTAAAAAAGCTAATGATCCTGCAATTAAAGCTTTAGTTAAAGCTTTAAAATCAGAGAAAGTTAAAAAATTTATTTTAGAAAAGTACAAGGGTGCAGTTATTGCTTCTTCTAATTAAATTTTAAAATTTGAACTTTAAAAGTCATTTTAAGGATTTTGTAATAAATCTAAAATTAAACACTAACGCAATGGGCGTTACAGTAACTGTCATTGCGTTAATGCCTGACTTGACCATAAGGACTCCCCAAACCTTTAATGCTGTATACGTAATTAATACTAACGCAACAGGTGTTACGTTAACCACCATTGCGCTAGTATATCAAATATTTGGAACTAACGAAATAATAATTGTAAAATAAATCTGCGATTTTATTGATGAGTTAGAAATGTGCTAGACTTAAGTTAAATTTTAGTTCTTTTAATATTTGCACCAAGTGTTTTTAATTTTGTTTCAAGTGCGTCATATCCTCTATCTAAATGGTAAACTCTTGAAATAACAGTCTTCCCTTCAGCAGCAAGTCCAGCCAAAACCAAAGCTGCTCCTGCTCTTAAGTCTGAAACCATTACAGGTGCTCCGGACAATTTTTTTACGCCTTTTACTAGCACTTCATTCCCATTTGCTGTAATATTTGCGCCAAATCTTTGTAGTTCAGACACATGCATAAATCTACTTTCAAAAATTGTTTCAGTTATCT
The DNA here is from genome assembly GCA_031275795.1 of Candidatus Endomicrobiellum incisitermitis. GTDB lineage: Bacteria > Elusimicrobiota > Endomicrobiia > Endomicrobiales > Endomicrobiaceae > Endomicrobiellum > Endomicrobiellum incisitermitis. Next base: position 6,127 of record JAISOG010000044.1, on the reverse strand, counting down.
TAGAGGTTCCCTTAGCAAGGCACATTAGTGCCATCCATTGAGCTTGCACATCTGTAGGAAATCCTGGATAAACGCCAGTTTCAATATTTCTAGGTTTTAAATACTTTGTCCACTTTACAGAAATTGTATTTTTTGTTTCTTTTATAGTAATGCCACAACTTTTTAAATTTTTGCTTATAGTATAAAGATGCTTTGGCTCTATATTTTTAATGGTAACATGCCCTTTTGTTATTGCAGCTGCAATCATATAAGTTGCAGCTTCTATTCTATCTGGAATTACAGAATGCACAAACCCTTTTAGCTTTTTTGCTCCATTTATAATAATTTTGTTAGTACCTGCTCCTGTAATGTTTGCGCCCATTTTAACTAGGACAGTTGCCAAGTCTTCTATTTCAGGTTCTCTAGCTGCATTAATAATGGTGGTTTTACCTTCTGCTAAAGCTGTGCTAAGCAGTACGTTTTCTGTAGCTCCAACGCTAGGGAACTTAAAATGTATAACGTTACCTTTTAGTCCATTTTTAGCAAAAGTTTTTACATACCCTTCGTTTATAGAAATTTTTGCTCCTAAATGTTTAAACGCATCTAGATGTATATCGATTGGCCTAGAACCTATTGTGCAGCCTCCAGGCAAAGAGACGTCAACTTTTTTAAGTCTTGCTAGTAATGGTCCCATTATTAAAATACTAGCTCTCATTTTTCTCACTAGATCATACGGAGCAATGTGTTTATACTTTTGTTTAGATATAACTTTTACAGTATGGCCTTTTTTTATTGCTTTTTTCCCTATAAAATTTAGAAGTCCTATAGTGGTGTCAACATCTGCAAGAGAGGGTACATTTTTTATTATAACAGGTTCATCTGTAAGCAAGGAAGCAAACAAGATAGGCAAAGCGGAATTTTTTGATCCAGATATTTTTACTTCTCCCTTTAACTGTTTCCCGCCGTGTATTAAAATTTTATCCATTATAAAAGGTCTCCGAAACGATAATAATAAAATATAATAGCAACTTTACATATGGCTAAGCAATATGTAAAGTTGCTATTAGAGAAGATAAAACATATTTTTAGGGTAAAGAATATGTAGTAGTTATAGCGTTTATGAGCTCATTGCGTTCAAGCTCAGTAAAATAATCAGATAAACTGCCAATCTCAGGATCATTATTTTTAAGGTGATCATTAAGGGCAATAATCGTGCTTAAGTTGTGATCGCCTATAGCAGAAACTAGAGATTGTAGATAATTAACAGCTGTAACAAAATTTGAATTATCTGAACAAGTTCCAGAATTATTAATCGCAGAGGCCATAACATAGACCATATTTAATTGAGTTGAAAGAACATTAAAGTTGCCACCATAAGAGTTGCTTAATATGTCTCTTCTTATGCTTTCAATGTGATAAAAAAAGTCTACTATGTCGCAAAAATCTCGTAATTTAGCTATGTTGACATCTTCGTTCGCTCTAATCCTCTCCCCAAAAGAAAAAACATTCGCCAACTCTTCATCAGGGGTATTAAGAAGATTAATAAGTTGGTTTGCCATAATGTCAACATCAAAGCCATGATTTAATGATAATGCATTTTTAATTTTAGTCATCAATACAAGATCATGTAAGCTTACAGCAGCAGTATAGAGATTAATTCTAGCATATGTGATATCATCATTTACAGCAAAGAAGTTGTTAGGATAGTTTTCTAATGTAGCAGATATAATATTTTTAATAGCATTGGATAAATCTGCATTTACAAGAGGGGATGTGTTTGTAGTTGTAACGGAGATATTAGATGGGGGGGGGGGGGTGAATTGTTGTTTTTCAGGCTCCTTAGAGACAAGTCTATTTAAAATTTCATCTTTACTTTTTTCGCTACAAGAAGTAAATCCAAATATGACGACAATTAGCATAAGCGAAATACAATTTTTCATAGTTCTCCTAAATTATTATATCTAATTTTTAAAAATGTCCTTGTTAAAGAATAACAAATTTTTTTAAAAAATTATTGAATTAATGTAAATATTTTGTGAAATTAAAATTAAAAATGATAAAAAAATCTGTTTTTAAGCTAAAATTATTATAAGAAGCGATTAAAAATTGATATAATTCCTATTAGTAAATTTAGAGAGCTTAATAATAATTTTATGAAAAATTTTTTCTCTATTGTAATTGTAGCATATTTTTTTTGTCCTTATATTTTCTCTGAGACAATAGATATTTCTATGGTTGAAGAGCAGACTATAAAAAATAACCCTCATTTAAAAGCAGCTCAGCTAGATTTAAATAACGTTAAACAAGAGTATGCTAGTGCATTTAGTTTGTTTTTGCCGAAAATAGTTTTTTCTGGCGGAATATCTGACACTAAAAATGAGATGCAAAGTTCAGACACAATAAGACAGTATTCATTAGCTTTAGAGGGATCATTGTCTTTGTTTGAAGGTTTTTCATCCTACAATGAATTAAAAGAAAAGTTTGCTAAGCTTAAGATTGCTCAAGCTAATTATGATAGAACAGTTTCCGATATTAGATATGAAGCACATTATTGTTATGCCAACTTAATGTGGGCATACGAAACAGTTTCTTTGTTGGAAAAGATAAAAGAAAGGCGTAAAGAAAATAGAGATTTAATACAACTAAAATATAATTCTGGCAACGCTGATATTAGTTCATTAAAAAGGTGTGATGCAGATGTTGCTTTAGCAGAATACAATTTAGAAAGAGCAAAAAGAAATATACAAACAGCAAGTGCAGCTTTGCTTAATGTTATAGGAAGAATAGATGATATAACAATTTTAGAACCGCTTGACCATCTTTGGTATAAGGGTGAAATTTTAGCTAAACCAGACTTTAATACTTTAATAGTAACAATTCCAGAATTCTTAAATGCACAACATAATTTTGAAATGTATAAGTATATAAATCGTAAAAGCAAAAGTCAGTGGTTGCCGTACATAAATTTATCAGGGAATGTTAGCAAAAATGATTTACATTGGGTCCCAGAAGCACAAATACTTGACTACAGACTTACAGTCTCTTACCCACTTTTTACTGGTGGTAAAAGGTACAGAGATGTTAAAATAGCGTCAAATCATATGAAAGTTGCTTCTTATAAGCTTGCAGCTACAGTCAGCTCTTTAAAAACAAAAGCAGTAGAATACTATAATAATTTAGTAGATGCTTGCGAAATTATAGCAACAAGAGCGTTTTATGTTGAAGCTTCAAAACTTCAATCAGAAATCTCTACAAAAAAGTATATCAATGGACTTTGCACTTACTATGATTGGTACTCAATAGAAAATGATTATATAGCAGCACAACAAAACTTGTTAGATGCTAAGAAAACTGCATCTATTGAGGAAGCAAAATGGTTAAATTTTATAGGTAAAGGTTTTGATAAGCAATAAAGAGGAATTAAATGAAAAGAATATTTTTGATTTTAGGAGTTTTATTTGTTGTTATATTGGTATTTGTTATTTTGAAGCCGTCTTCTCAAAAAATAGATGCTCAGGCAAAACTTCAGCCAAGAGAACTCCACGTTGAATTTAGAGAAACAGGTGCGGTAAACCCGCGTAACAGACTAGAAATAAAACCTCCTTTTGCTGGTAGAATAGAAAAGATTTTAGTTAACGAAGGAGACGCGATAAAAAAAGGACAAATAATTATTTGGATGAGCTCTAGTGAAAGAGCTGCTATGATAGATGCTGCAAGAGCAATTGGATACGAAGAATATGCAAGATGGCAAGATATATATAAACCTACTCCAATAGTGGCACCTATGAGCGGGTTTATTATATATAGGCAAAAAGAACCTGGACAAACTGTTACTGCTATAGATGCGATTTTAGTTATGGCAGATGATTTGATAATAGATGCAAATATAGATGAAACAGATTTAAGGTACATATCCATAGGCAAAAAACTTACAATGTATTTGGATGCATATCCTGGAGAGCAGTTTGAGGGTAGTATAGAGCATATTTCTTATGAAGCAAGAGTTTTAAATAATGTTACGGTTTATAATGTAAGAATAAAGCCTGTAGGAAAACCTGATATGTTTAGGTCTGGTATGACAGTTACCATAACTGTAACTGCCGAGTCAAAAAAAGATGCTAGATCTATTCCTAATAATTTTATCACAGAAAAAGACCATAAAAAAATTATTACAGTAAAAACGGGCACAGATAAAAAACCTGTGTTTGAGGCAAGAGAAGTTACAACAGGCGTAACAGATGGTAAATACACAGAAATTGTGTCAGGTTTAAATGACAACGAAACAGTAGTTACTTTGCATCAACCAAAAAAAGTAAAAACAAAGTCGTTAATGAGAAATAAATGAAGGTAATAGAGTTAAAAGATGTTAAAAAAACATATTACCTAGAAAAGTTAGATGTGCCAGTGCTGCACGGGATAAATTTAGAAATAAATCAGGGTGAGTTCGTAGCAATAATGGGGCATTCAGGGAGTGGAAAATCTACATTACTTAACATATTAGGTCTATTAGATAAACCAACAGAAGGTTCATACAAATTAGCTGGGATAGAAATATCAAAATATACAGAACCGGAATTAGCAGCGTTAAGAAATCATTATTTAGGATTTGTGTTTCAACAATTTAATCTTTTACCAAAATTAACTATATTGGAAAATGTTGCTTTGCCAGTAATGTACTCAAATTCAAAAGATGAGAAAATGCATGCAGATGCATTGAAGTTGTTAGAAATGGTAGGGCTTTCAAAAAGGGTAGACCACAAACCAAATGAAATATCTGGTGGACAACAACAGAGAGTAGCAATAGCAAGGGCATTAATAAATAAACCGTTCATTATCTTTGCAGATGAAGCTACAGGTAATTTAGACACAAAAGCAACAAAAGAAATAATAAAAATATTAAAAGATTTAAACAATTCTGGGATAACAATAGTGATGGTAACACATGAACCGGAATTAGCAACGTATGCGACAAGAACTATAACTGTGCAAGATGGACTAATAGTAGCAGATGAGCAAAGTGTCCTACAAAAAAAAGAGATGGGTATTAGAAGAGACAAAAAAGTAAGTCAAAAGAGTTTTTCGATAATAAAGATAAGGGATTATTTTGTACAGGCGTATAGGTCGCTAAAGGGAAACAAAATGAGATCAATCCTGTCAATATTAGGTGTAATGATAGGAGTTTCAAGTTTAATAGCGATGCTTGCAGTGGGGACAGGGGCAAAAAAGTCTGTGGAGGAACAAGTTTCAAGTTTAGGGTCTAATCTTTTAATGGTAAGTCCTGGTGCTTCGCAGAAAGGTGGAATTTCTCAAGAAACTGGTGCTTTTATGAGGTTAAAGAGTGAGGATATAGGAGATTTAAAAAATAATGTTGAGGGGATAAAAGCTATTTCAGGTTATTGTATTGGAAGGTCCCAAATCGTTGCAAATGGACATAACTACAACACAAGACTTGAGGGAGTTTCTCCTGACTATATAGATTTAAGAGATTCTTATCCTGCTAGTGGAAGATTTTTTACAAAAGAAGAAGATCTAGAAAGAAAAAAAGTCATATTGCTTGGCGAAACTGTAGTAAAGGAAATTTATGGAGATAAGGATTTTAACCCTATAGGCGAATACATAAAAGTTAATAGAATTGACTTTCAAGTTATAGGAGTTTTACCTGCCAAAGGTTCTAAAGGTTGGAAAGATGAAGATGATAAAGTTTTAATACCTTTAAACACTGCTCTTTATAGAGTTTTTGGCGTTGATATTTTAAATTATTTAGATGTGCAAGTAAAAGATAATGCAGATATGTCAAAAGTATCTGAAGATATTGTGACAAGGTTATTGTTTACGCATAGAATGCCTTCTACTGATAAGGATGCTGTGAGAGTACTTAACATGGCAGACATTCAAGAGGCGATGTCTGCTATGGCAAGAGCCTTTTCTTTGCTTTTAGGTTCAATAGCGTTTATAAGTTTGTTGGTAGGTGGGATAGGAATAATGAATATAATGTTTGTGTCTGTTTCAGAGAGAACAAAAGAAATAGGTTTAAGGAAAGCTATAGGCGCAAACAATAAAGATATATTATTCCAATTTATAATTGAGTCAGTGTTTGTGTGTTGTGCCGGTGGCATTATGGGAATAATTTTTGGGTCAGGAATATCTT
>JAISOG010000041.1 GCA_031275795.1 Candidatus Endomicrobiellum incisitermitis | reverse complement strand
AGAAAAGCTGCTGATTTCTATTTTGTTATTACAGAAAGAGAAAGTGGAATTAATGACATTATTTGCAGGAAGGATGTCTCTTATAGCATCACTTAAAACAGAATAAGCTCCATACACATTGCTATAATTTAAGTCATTATAAATGATAACAGTATTAGAAGAAGCTTCGATAAGGAGTTTTAGAGATACATTGGTATCGCCTGAAGCAACAGGACTAGAAACAAACGGATAATTAATTCCTCCGTACTTCCAATGCTCAGATGTACTAGAATGAAATACGATAGTATTTCCATTGGAATCATCAGGAAAATTATACCAAGGGGAGTCGCCAGGACTTTGAACCATGCCATTATTATTATTTGTTCCTAAGGGATCGCTTATCCCATTTCCTGCGACATCGTAATCTGTTGGATTTACAATGTCAATTCTTTGAGCAGCAAGCAGAGAGTTAGGAATTAATACGATAGAAGAGAAGAGAAGAGAAGAGAAGAGAAGAGAAGAGAAGAGAAGAGAAGAGAAGAGAAGAGAAGAGAAGAGAAGAGAAGAGAAAGACTCTTAAAAGAGGTGATAATAGTTTTTGTCATAAATCTAAAACCTCCGTTATAAAGATAAACAGCAAGTTAGAAAAATAAGCAGTATACAGAAAAAATTTCAGATAAGTCTTTATTTAGTAGGATGAGTTAAAAGCAAAAATATTTTACAAATATAACATTGAATTTGCAAATCATTGTAGCATCTCACAACATATTGTTTGATATTTTTCATTTAAATTTTGTAAAGTTGTAACATTAATTAAATGTTTATTGCTCATGTGCTGTTTGTTGTTTTTTTAAGTGAATGAGTTTTAACCTATAATAATAATGCTATAATACTTAAATTATGAATAAGATTGTTTATAACCTGTTGCGAGTGTTTTTAATATTTATATCTTTTTGTTGTACGTCTTTTTGTGATGATTGTAAGTATATAGTTTTTTTTGCAGATAATTCTGATATTACAGATTTAGTAATTAACAAAATAATTCTTTCAAAGCGTTTTTGTATGACAGTACCAATTTCACCTAAGGAAGAAATACCAGACAATTTACAAGAAGTTATTGCTTCAGGAAAGATAGAAGTTGCTCTTTCTTTAAATCCAGAACCTATTCTTCCTGTTTTTGCAGAACTTGCAAATGTTTTAGATCACTCAAAGAGATTAAAGTCTAGTATGATGTTTGAAAAGTATATTTCAAGCAATTTTGTTGCTTTTGAGCAAAATATAAATAATAATTTTGGATTGTTTTTAAACTCTGCAGAGCTTTCTAATGATTTGCTTTACTATTTTGCAAATTTAGGCTTTGTGTGGGTTAATGTAGATAATTTTAAAGAGAATATCTTTGGAGCATATAAAATAGACAATATTACAACATTTTCATTATATAAAGATTTTCCGACCAACCAAAAGAATGTAATGGGATGGCTTTCTGCTAAAAAAGATCAAAATATTATACCTGTTCTTCTTACAAAAAAGCATTTGCAAAATTTAAAATTTATGGACTATTTAATTTATATTTTTGATAATAGTAAATACATAAAGCCTGCTGTTCCTACATACGTTTGTAAATTTTGTGAGATTTCAAAATTAGAGAGACCTAAACTGTTTCAATATTTTCAAATAGACCCTAATCTAAAAGCGAAACTTCTTTCTGCTGTCAACTTGCTTAATGCTTATATTAATAATACGAGAGGTTTTATTGAAAATGCATATATTAATGCTCAAAACGAATTTGTTTATTTGCTTAGTTATGATATTTTGAAAAATTATATTTACTCAAGTAGTAATGCAAGAAAATTTGATGTGGCATATAATAATATTTGCCGTCTTTTAGGAGCAACTGTTGATAAACGTAATGTTGAGCAAAAAAATAAAGTTTCATTTAGTGGGCAGACTCAAGTAGAACCAGTAGCAAATGGTGTTTTTATTAAAAATGAAGGGCTACTAAAAAATATTAAAGTTTTATCTAGAAACGAAAATACTGAAATAACTTTTATTTTTGATTCTTTGACATGGAAAGAGGTTTCTTTTTTGGATTTTTATATAGACTTGAACAATATTGAAGGTGCAGGGTCAAATTCATTTATTGCTGGTGTTTTGGGTTTTTTTAGTAATAGTTCAGGTTGGGAGTATGCTTTAAGAATAAATAAGGATAAAGCTGTTTTATATAAATATTCGCCAAGTGGAGCATCTGCGGTTATAAATTTAGATGTAAAGGATAATATGGTCTATATTCCTCATAAATATATAAGAGGAAATCCAGCTAATTGGGGATATCAAGCTATTGTTGTTGCAGAAAAAGAAAACAAAAAACATATTATTGATTTTTTAAATCAGTCTAGGAGGTCTAAAGAAAGTATTATTTCTGCAAATCCTTTTGAGGTTTCTATGGTAAGATAGGAATGTTAAGTTGAAAGTTGAATTATTAAATTTTGTATATAATTATTAAAATTTGTTTTATCTTCTCCTTTTAATGTAGTAGTTGGTGGTTGTTTCATTGTTAGAAAGTTGAAAAATTTACCATTGAGTTTTATTCTAAAATCAAGATGTGGCCCTGTTGCAAGTCCTGTCATGCCAACGTAACCTATAATTTGCCCTTGTTTTACTTTAGAACCTTTTTTAATTCCTTTAGCGTATTTTGATAGATGTCCATAATAAGTTTCATATCCATTATTATGCTTTATGATTATCAAATTGCCAAAACCACCGTTATATTGGGCTTTCAATACTGTGCCATCACCAATAGAAGAAACAGGTGTTCCTTGTGGAGCAGCATAGTCTATACCTAAATGAGGTCTAGCATACTTTAGTATTGGGTGTACTCTGCTAGCTGAAAAGTATGAACTTATTCTACTAAACTGTAAAGGGGCTTTTAAAAAAGTACTTTTTAAAGATTTGCCATCTTGATCAAAGTATCCATAATTACCTTCTCTTGTTTTAAAGTAAAAAGCATTGTATGTTTTTGATGAGGTTTTATATTGTGCGGCAAGAATTTTTGAGGATAAGTTTTTGTTTTTCTTTTCTATATGCTCAACTTCGTATATTATTTTAAAAATATCTCCTTGCTTTGTATCTGTAAGAAAGTCTATTTGCCAGGCAAAAATATCTGCAAAGGATAAAATTACGTCTGCAGGTATATTTTTGTAAGCCATTGCAGCCCATAAAGAAGAGTCTATAGTTTCTTCATATTTATATTCAGTTTTAGATACTTCTAGCTCTTTTTTTTGTGCTTGTATTTGTTTATTCGAAGATTGAATTATTGAATAGTAAAAAGGGCCTTGAGGGTAATAATAAAATTCTGTCCAGTCATGAGTGCTTTTATTGTAAAATATTTCGTAAAAATCGCCAGGTATACAAAGATTTATATTTGTTAATTTTTGCAATTCTCTAATTATCGTGTTAGAGCTTTCCGTTGAAAGTTTTGTTTTGTTTAATGTTAACTCTAAAACATCTCCTTTTTGTATTATCACCTTTTCAGTTTCAATGTTTGATTCAAGTTTTTCTTCTGGTTTTTGCTTGTTTGATTGATTAAAACAAATGTTTTTTATTATAAAACTAATAAAAAATATAAATATTATACTAATTGTTATAATAAACACAGTTTTACTTGATATATTTTTCATAACAACGCTGATTCTACTAGATTTTTATTATTTTGACAATGTGAAAGTAATTTTTGTAGAATCAGATGTAAATTTTGTAAATTTTAATAGTGTTAGTTAAGCACATAAAACTATGTGTTTTTATCCAAAACTTGCAAGTAGAATTGTAATAGCAAGTGTAAAAATAGAGTTAAAAGTGATAGTAGATATTTTTTTAGTAATCAGTCTGACTTTAATAGGATGGCTTGGCTGGCAAGCTGGGCTTGTTAGGGTATGTTTTGCGGTTCTTGCAGGTTTTTGCGCTATTTTAGCTGCTTCAAAATATCCTTATCAAAAACAGTTTAACTTTTACTATGTTTTTGTAGTTGTAGCGCTTTTTCTTGTTGTGATTGGAGGGGTAGTTCTTAGGATAATTAAGTTTTTTTACCTTAATATTTTAGATAGGTTTGGAGGATTAATAGTAAGTGTGTTGGTTTGGCTTGTAGTTTCAGTAAAGATTGTTATCCCAACTATGATTAGTGGAACTTATGGTTTAGAAAAACAAAAACATGTATTATACACATATATCTCAAATACAATTAAAGCTAAATTTCCTATATTTGAGGACTACGTACCAGGGTTTTTAGAGAAAAAATTTATTGAACATAAAGAGTAATGTTAAAGGAAAGGAAATGGATACTATAAGAGTGAGATTTGCACCATCTCCAACAGGAGATCTGCATATTGGCGGTGTGCGCACAGCTTTATTTAATTACCTTTATAGTAAAAATAAAAATGGTAAATTTATTTTAAGAATAGAAGATACAGATGAAGTACGTTCCACAAAAGAGTCTGTTGAAGTTATTTTAAGCGCTATGAAATGGTTAAAATTAAGTTGGGATGAAGGGCCTGGTAATGAAATTAGAGAATATGCCCCATATTATCAGATGGAGCGTAAAGAAAAACATATATACAAAAAGTATTTAGATGAACTTTTAAATAAAGATTTAGCGTATCCATGTTATTGTACTACTGAAGAAGTTGATGCTATGCGAAAGGAAGCTCAAAAGAATAAATTTCCTCCAAAATATGATGGAAGATGTAGGCATTTAAGTGTTGAACAAAGAAAACAAAAAGAAGTAGAAGGTAAAACTGCTGTTATAAGGTTTAAAATGCCTCAAGGAGGGAGTACTGTTTTAGATGATTTGATAAGAGGTATCGTGGAATTTGATAACTCTTTGCTTGACGATTTTGTAATTATGAAAGCAAACGGAGTACCAACATATAATTTTGCGTGCGTTGTTGACGACTATCTTATGAAAATAACTCACGTGTTAAGAGGTGATGATCACATTTCTAATACACCTAAACAGATACAAATATATACTGCATTAGGTTGGAATATGCCTCGTTTTGCTCATTTATCTATGATTTTAGGTCCAGATGGAGCAAGACTTTCTAAAAGGCATGGACACACTTCTGTGTTAGAGTACAGAAAAGAAGGTTATTTGCAAGAAGCGTTAATAAATTATCTTGTACTTTTAGGCTGGTCCACACAAGACAGTCAGCAAATTTTTACAATAGAAGAACTTATAGAAAAATTTTCTTTGGAAAGATGTGGGGTAAGTCCATCTACTTTTGACACAGCAAAATTATTATGGCTTAATGGAGAAAAAATTCGCGCAAAAACTCCTCTAGAAGTGTACGATTTGTTTGTTGATTGGCTAAAATACACAAATAATGAAAGTTTAATATCAGGTTGGGACAAAGATTTATTAAAACAAGCTATAGCTTTAGAGCACGATAAAATAAGATTGTTAAAAGAAATCCCGTCTCTTGTAGATTTCTTTTTTGTAAAAGAAGTAGATTATAAAGAAGATGCTGTTATGAAAACGCTTCTTAGTGAAGAGTCTAAAGTTTTTGCAGAAATGGTTTTGGTTGAAAGTGCAAATAGACTTTTAGAAAAAGAAGATTTTTCTGCTAGTTCTTTAGAGCAGTATGCTAGAGATTTTGCAGAAGAGAAGAAAATAAAGACAGGGCAAGTGTTTCACCCTTTAAGAGTTGCTATTTCTGGAAGAACTCAAGGTCCTAGTTTGTTTCATATGATGGAGCTTATGGGTAAAGATGAAGTGATCAGAAGAATTAATGTTGCTATAAATAAATTTTTTAGAAAATAGTAATTTTGATTTAGGGAGCACAAAATGTTAGAACAAAGTAATCAAGAAGTAAACCCACACTTTTTTAATGTCGTAACTATGTTTGCTTCTTCTGCATGGTGCCAACTTGGCAAAATACAGAACCCTGCAAATGGCAAAATTGAAAAAGATTTAAAGGGTGCTCAAATTACCATAGATATGTTGCTAATGTTACGCGATAAAACAAAAAACAATTTAACAAAAAAAGAAGAAGAAATGTTAACTTCTATGATTTCTAACCTTCAAATAAATTATGCAGATGAAATATCTAAAGTAAATTCAAAAATGGGCGATGGTGTAGAAAACACTATAGAAAAGCCAAATTAAAGAAGGTTGTTCAATTATCTTTATAAGCTTATATGAAAAATAATTGCTAGTTATTTTGTATAAGAGGGGCTAGTATGAAAATACTTGTTATTATTGGTGGTATTGCTAAAGCATCATTAAATAAGAAATTTTTTGAACTTATTAAACCTCTTGCTCCTAAAGATTTTGAATTTGATACATTTGACATTTCTCAGTTACCATTTTTTTCTCAGGACTTAGAAAGCAGTGTGCCTGAAAGTGTTATAGATTTTAAACAAAAAGTAACTGATTGCGATGCTGTAATGTTTATAACACCGGAATACAATAGAACAATTCCAGGAGTTTTAAAAAATGCTATAGATTGGGGTTCTAGACCGATGTCTAAAAGCGTGTGGAAAGATAAACCTGCTTGTGTACTTGGAGCAAGTTTAGGTTCTATAGGGACTTTTGGTGCACAGATGCATTTAAAAAAAACTATTTCATTTTTGGAAATGTACGTAATGTACCGTCCAGAGGTTTGTTTTAGTTTTTTATCTTATGTTGACAAAAATGGAGAATTATTAGATTTGTCAAAAAAACTTTTAATAGAGTTCTTAAATAGTTTTAAAGATTGGGTTTTAAAAAACAAATAAATCTTTTTTTTGTCTTACCATTTTTTGAGTTTGCTAATTTGATTAAAAGTTTTTAGCAATTACTCTAGTAACGTAGTTAAGGTTCTAAACTAGGTCCTACATCAACTTTATAAACGAATTCCCTTTTTTCTCTCAAAGCCTGGCAAATGAGGAAAAATTACTATATATAAAAAAGTTTTGAGGTATAATAGTTAATATCTGTACTGTATAAAAGCAAATAAGTTTTTACTTTGCCCTTGGCCGTCTTTCATATTTGTTGTTGCATGTCTTTGCCCCATTAAACTTGTAACAGAATATACTTCACATCCTAAACCAATATCAAATGATTTTGATATTGGTGTCAAACAAGAAAATTCTAAATTAAAACCTTGTCCGAAAGTAGCTATTCCTTTGTAAGATATAGGGAACTTGTTTATGATTGCTTGATGATTTAATCCTATATTAATTTCAGTTGCTGCTTCTTTTCCAAAAACACTTTCAAAACCGAAAATTAAATTTAAAGATTCATTAACTTCGTATCCACTTACAACTTTATAAGACATTCCTTTTGTGGTTATGTAAGGGAATACGTCAGGAAGTCTAAAACCATAGGGTTTAACCATAGAGTTATTTGTAAAAAAAGAATAGAAAAATGAGTAAGTAGTTGCACTTAGAAAGAGAGATTTTATACCTGCATCATAGATAGTTCCTTTTTGAAAGTCATTTCTTCCTTTTTGGTTAAAATTATAAATTATATCGAAAGGGTCATCTCCAGGTTTTTCTGCAGTTGTGTCGTATAAGGCTCCATATAGTAAGTTATTTACATAAATAAAATACGGAAGAAGTCTTTCGCTAGAGTTGTTAAAATGTATATTATTGCTAATTTGTTCTGACAAATAAGTATTGTTATTTATTCCTCCGGCAGAAAACACAATCTCAAAGTTATAAAAATCATTTATTTTCCCCAAAGATTCAAAATAATGCTGTAAATTTTTGATTCCAATTGAGTTTGCTGCACAAGCAGCTCTTTTGCTACTGAAAAGTTCTTTGAAAAAGAAATTGAAATAATTTTCATCTTTTGTAAAAGGACGACTGTCATCCATATCTGTCATAAGCATAAAATCTATTCCATAAGATCTTGCTCTAAGACCGTGCCCAATTTCGTGCAATGTTGTACCTGCGTTTTGGTTGAAAAGGACTAATGTGCCAAAGGCAACAATTTTAAGTACATTGTTTTCATGTATCAGATTAAGTAATCTATCACTTGCTCTAAGAAATTCTAAGGTTACATTTGTTAGTTGTTTATTTGTATATAAACTTTCAGAATATGCAGTACTAAATGAAATAGTATCTTTTTTCATGAAGTCAACAAAATTGTTTTTTTGGTTAACTTCTAATGCATAAGAATTAACTACTAAAAAAAATATTGCTGTAAATGTTGATAGAACTTTCTTCATTTTCTACTCAAATTGTATGTTGCATAAATTGAAAAGTTAATCATAATAGTAATAGTATATCTTAAAAATTATATTTTGTCATCTTCTTGTAGTATCTGATAAAATATTGGACATTTTAGGGGAAAGGAAAGCCATTAAATAATGAAGGCGCCTTTATTAAATAGCGCTTCTTTCATCTATTCTTAAATGTACACTGTCGGCTTGCACTAAATCACCGGGGTTTTCTGGGTTATATCCTTTGCGTCTTTCTTTTTTTTTGGCTTTGTCTTGACTTCAATTATATTGCTCGTCTTGCCGTTAAATTTCAATTTACTGCCTTTGGTAAACGGGTATAGACCTGACTTTTGCATTAGGGTCCCTCCTCAAAATGATTTTAGAAAAGTTTTTAGATACCAGTATTACAGTATTACGAGAAATAAGAAGCATGGAGTATATACACCATGCTTCTTATTTTATAGTATCCCTCCAATTATTTTTAGTTTATTTAGTAGCGACTACTCTTGTTACTACTCTTCTATTTTTAGAGTGAGCTTGTTCACTACTTCCAGTCTCTTCTAGCTTATCCTCACCATAGGACTCTATTTTCATCCTACTACCTTCAACTCCTTTACTTTCATAATACTCTTTTACCTTCTGCGCTCTTTTTTTGCCCAATTCCATATTATACTTCCTTGTTCCTCTCTCATCTGCATGTCCTTCCAATATTACCTTTACATCTGGATTATTTATCAGATACTGCACATTCTCATTTAGTGTGTTTTTTGCATCTTGACTCAATTCAAATTCCTCAAACCCATAATAAACTACTTTCTTTAACTCATGCTCTTTGTACTTATCCTCATTACTTTTGCCTTTTTGTACTCTATCTTCTTTTCTACCACAAGGGCCTATTTTATAAGAGAACTTAAGAAGACCACTTATGGAGTTACCAGCGTTTCCATCAGAGTACTTGGAGGAAAGGTCAATGGAAAGGTTTTTGTAAGAAGAATTAAATCCAGCTTCAATGATCCCACGTCCGCCACCAAGCACAGGAGT
>JAISOG010000040.1 GCA_031275795.1 Candidatus Endomicrobiellum incisitermitis | reverse complement strand
AATTATTATCAATAATCGCTGTAAAGCTTTTTATGCTCAACGTTCTTTTATTAACGTTTAATCTTTTTCCTAGCTTTACTTTATATTCTTTCCCTCTTTTTCAAGTGGGTTGATGTTATAAACAATACTTTCAATATGGTTTAAATACTTAGTTGTACTATTTTCTATATTTTGGCAACTTGCAAATGAATACATAACAACTTTACAAATATCTTTTAGTAACTTATAATTGAGCAATATTGAAAAAATTAGCATTATAATTTAAAATAAGCACTAATTGTGACATGAGTATTTAATTTTAAGGACAACACTCTAATAGACACAATCATTGAAACATCTTTAGGATCTGGCACAGGTGGGCCTGGATAAAACTATAATTGTCAAACAATAAAGAGGATCTTATGAAAAAAGTTGTTTTTATAACTGCTCCAAATACTTTTAGAGATGAAGAATATTATAAACCTAAAGAAGTACTTGAAAATGCTAATATTGAAGTTGTAACAGCAAGCACAAAAATAGGCGAACTAACTGGAAAATTTGGCTTCAAAACAGTTAGTACTCTCTTAATTGGAGATATTATCCCTAACAATTTTAATGCAATAGTGTATATAGGGGGAGCTGGATCTAGCATATTCTTTGACAATGAAAAGGCTTTAAATTTAGCAAGAGAGTTTTTTAAACTTAACAAAGTGGTAGCTTCTATATGTATTGCAGGGGTAATTCTTGCAAATTCAGGTATTTTAAAAGATAAAAAAGCAACTGTATTTGTAGATGGGAAAGACACATTAATAAATAAAGGCGCCACATATACTGCTGCTTCTTTAGAAATTGATGGAAACATTATAACTGCAAACGGCCCAGACATAGCTGAAGATTTCGGAAAAGCTGTTCTAAAAGCAATAACCCTATAATTACAGCTCAAAACTCAAAATAGGCTTAGTAATAAGTCTATTTTTTGTAAAAGTTCAAACACATGTTGGACATTTATTTAGAGTTACTTGGCACAAATGTAGTTAGCTTGATCTAGTTTAGTATCTTATCTACGTTATTATCTACGTTCCTAGAGCAATCGCAACAAACATTTAATCAAATTAGCAAACTTGCAAAGTGCTAATTTGATTAAATGTTTATTGCTCATAAGCCGCTCTTTGAGGTAACTCCGATAAGATTCTAATCTAGACCAACATCTGCTGCATTTATTTTGAGTTTTGAGCTACTATTTTATATAATCACTCAAATGAAAAATATAGATATTCTTATAAAACTCGCATTAAAAGAAGATGGCGTTTTTAAAGATATTACCACAAAAGAGTTTATCCCAAAAGATAAAAAAGCAAAAGCTGTACTGTTTGCTAAAAAATCTGGCATTCTTTGTGGTATAGATGTTTTTGTAAAGGTGTTTAAAACAGTTGATAAGAATTGTAAAGTTTTACTGAAATTAAAAGACGGGGCAAAAATTAAACTAGGCGATAAGATTGTAGAAATTTACGGTTTAGCTAAATCAATTTTAGCAGCAGAAAGAACAGCTCTTAACTTTTTACAATATTTATCCGGAATTGCAACTTTAACAGATCTTTTTGTACAAGCCATTAAAAATGGGAAACCAAAAATATACGATACAAGGAAAACACTGCCAGGTTATAGAGAACTTGCAAAGTATGCAGTAAAGTGTGGCGGTGGATTTAACCACAGAATGGGGCTTTATGATATGGCGTTAATAAAAGATAACCATTTAAAACTTGTTACAGATCTAAAAAGTAAAGTGGCAACATTTAGAAAAACATACAACAAAATTCCTGTTGAAATTGAGTGTGAAACAATACAAGAAGTAAAACAAGCTATTGATGCAAAGGCAGACATTATAATGCTAGATAATACTTCTATTAGTAATACAAAAAAAATGATTAAACTCATAAGAAATAATTCTAACATACAGTATAAGCCAGAGATAGAGATTTCAGGTGGAGTAACCTTAAAAACCGCAAAAAGTTTCTCTAAGCTTGACGCTGACAGAATTTCTGTAGGAATGCTTACGCATTCTGTTAGGGCCTTAGATTTATCTTTAGAAATAAAAATAAAATGACAAACATTATTAAAATTCTAGATTCAAGCAACCACATTTCCGTAGACGGAATAGGAAATATGCTTGGTATATCTAAAGTAGCAGTTTGTAAGCAGATAAAAATTTTAAAACAAATTGGATACAATATAGAGTCTTGTACAAAAGGTTACAAGCTAATACAAGATAAAAAGCTTTTTAATGAGTTTGAAATAGAATCTAAGCTCAACAAAAATCTTAATGTATGTAAAATTATAAAATATTATAAAGAGTTGCCTTCTACGCAAATTACAGTAAAAGCATTAGCTCAAAAAAATTTTGATGAAGGTACTGTTGTAATAGCAGAAAAACAAACAAGCGGTTACGGACGTATTAAAAGAGTTTGGAGTTCTAATCCTGGCGGACTGTGGTTTTCCATACTTTTAAAGCCGTTTCTGCACACTCAAGAATCTTCAAAACTAGCCTTGATATTAAGCATTGCTCTAAAGCATACTTTTGATTTGTACAATATTGACTCAAAAATAAAATGGCCTAATGACATTTTTATAAACAATAAAAAAATAGCTGGAATAATAATAGAAATGTCTGCAGACCAAAACGTTATAAATTGGATTGTTGCAGGCATTGGAATAAATATTAATAATAAATTGCCAAAAGAAATACAAGAAACTTCTGTTTCTTTAAAAGAAATTGTAAACAAAAAAATAGACAGAACAGAGTTTATTTGTGAGTTTTTTATAAATTTTGAAAAACTGTACAACTCTTTTCAAAAAGAAGGGTTAAAGCAGTTTTTCAAAGAGTACAATGACAACCTTTTATATAAGAATAAACGTGTGCTAATAGATACTGGTTACACTCTAATAGATGGAATAAATTTGGGCATAGACGAAAATGGAATGCTTATAATTAATACAGAAAACAAGCTAAAAAAAATAATTTCGGGTACTTTAAGAGAGTACAAAAAATGAAAGCAAAATATTTATTGTTAGTTTTATGTTTTTTTCTTTTTTCTTGTTCATCTAAAAAAATACTTGTCCCGCATTTTGAAGTAACATCCAATATTGCTAGAGAAATGAAAAGTCCTGGTTTTTGGGTATCAAAGTTACAAAATCCAGATAAAATAATTCTAACAGAAAAACAAATTAAAGAATTTAACCTAAAAATAAGAGAAAATTCTCCTTTTTTAAAAGATATTTTTAGCATAGATATAGATAAAGAAAAGAAAAAACGTAACCATAAAATCGATTATATTAACGACTTAAAAAAACGTTCAAAATACTATGATGCTAATTCTTCAAAACAAGTAGGAACAAAATTTTTTCAAAGTATCAAAGAGAATATAGACACTAATGCATCTATAAATTTAAAATTTGCATTAACTATTGGATATGCACGACTAAGAGCATTGCCAACAAAAACATCTCTTTGTTCGTCTTTAGACACTTTAGACCTAAAGAGTCTAGTTCTCACTTTAAACCCTTGCTCTCCTTTAGCTGTTTTATATTCTACTAAGGATAATAAGTGGTATTATGTAATCTCTGAGATCTCTGAAGGTTGGATACAGGCAGAACAAATAACTTTTGCTTCTAAAGAAGCTATTTTTAATTTTCTTAATGATAAAAATATTGCTGTTGTCACTTCAAGATTTGCAGACCTTTACAAAGATAGCGCTTTAACTGTGTTTTATGACAATATCAAAATGGGCACTATTTTATATATCTCAAAAGTAAAAGGCAACATTATAGAGATCAAAATACCGACTTTAAATGGAGAAAATTCTTCCAATGAAAAGTTAGATTTTGAGCATTATTATGTAAAAAAGTCAGATGTGTTTTTAGGATTTTTACCATACACTCAACGCAATGTAATTGTTCAAGCGTTTAAACAAATAGATGCTCCTTATGATTTGGGTGACAATTATGGATACACTGATTGCTCTGGTTTTATAAAACAAGTTTTTTCTTGTTTTGGAATTAAGTTACCTAGAAATTCAAGGCAACAAATTAATATAAAAGATGCTATAGATTTAAACGGTGATTCTACATTAAAAGCAAAAACAATAATTTCAGATGGTGTTGGCGGTATAACACTTTTATATTTCCCTGGTCATATTATGTTGTATTTAGGCTACTTTGATAACAATCCTTATGTAATCCATTCAATCAGAGGATATTCCGGGAAAAATAATAAAATTCATATTTTAAATAAAGTTGCAGTAACAGACCTTACATTAGGATACAAATCAAAAAACAGATCTTTACTTGATAGGACAACTTTAATGAATGTGGTAGGATTAGATGAAAAAAATTAAAATATTTTTTTATACTCTTTTTGTTTTAGATGTTATTGCAGGCTTTGTTGTAGGAAAATTTGTAAGTTTGGCTGCTGCAATTTTTACAATTTTTGTTCTTTTGTTTTTAAATTTAACTGTCTATGCTATAATTTTAAAGCTTCATAAACAATTAGAGAAGGCAAAAAATGGAACAAAATAAAAAAGCAATTATTTATAAAAATATGTTTTTAGTTTCAACTGCTTGCGGCCTCATAGGCGTGTATTTACTCTATAAACAATTTACTGTTTTAGGTTGGACACTTGTTTGTGTTTGGGCAGTACTTGCTATTTTAGTAAGAGTGTTAATAATACTAGACAAAAAATTTACACAAAAATAAAGGAGATTTTAAATGGAATTGTTTAAGATGGCAAAAGAAGCAATGGCTATGAGAAGCAAATTGAGCGAAATGGATAAAAAGTTAAAGGCTAAAATTATTGAAATAGAGCATAAAGGTATAAAAATCCAAGTAAACGCTAAAAATGAATTTTTAAGTTTAACTATACCTGAGGACTTGCTTGCAGAAAAAAAAGAAAAATTAGAAAAACATATACTTGCCGCTTTTCAAGAAGCTGGCAAAAAAGCGCAAACTGTAATGGCAGAAGAAGCTAAAAGTTTAACCGGCGGTTTAAAAATCCCAGGTTTAAATTAAATTTTCTTTTGTTTGTAACAGCACTCTAAAAAGATAATAGAGATTTTTATCTCTATTATCTTTTTACTTATTTTTTGTACAATATCGAAAATGGAACATAATACAGATCACATATTACAAAAGGCTATAAATTCGCACGATTTAGATGAAGAGGAAATTTTGTATCTTTTAAAAACTAAAGATACAAAAAAGCTTACTTCTTTTGCAGATATGGTAAGAAAGAAATATGTAGGTAATGAAGTACATTTAAGAGCATTAATAGAATTTTCAAATTATTGTAAACAAAACTGCCTTTATTGCGGCCTACAAAGAACCAATTTAAAATTAGAAAGGTATCGTATAAAAGAACAAGATATAGTTAATTTAGCAAAACAAGCAAAAGATTTCGAATATAAAACTGTGGTTTTACAGTCAGGTGAAGACGACTACTATAATGTAAACAAAATGACATATATAATATCTGAAATAAAAAAGTTAGATATTGCTATAACTTTAAGCATTGGTGAAAAAACTTTTGATGAATACAAAGCATACAAAGAAGCAGGCGCTGATAGGTACTTGCTTAGAATAGAAACCACAGATGAAGTTCTTTACAATAAACTTGACCCTGATATGAGCTTAAAAAATAGAATGATATGTCTTGAAAACATTAAAAAACTTGGGTTTGAAGTAGGGTCTGGAATAATGGTTGGCTTGCCAGGTCAAACATTTGAAAGTATTGCAAAAGATATTGTGTACTTAAAATCTATACCTGTAGATATGGCAGGAATTGGACCTTTTATTTATAATCCAGATACCTCTTTACAATTTAAAAGTATAAATCAGTACGACAATTTTGATTTGTCTCTTAAAGTTATGGCTATTTTACGGTTAATTATGCCAGATATTAATATACCTGCCACAACTGCAATGGAAACTTTAAACCCTAATGGCAGACTTATAGCTTTGCAAAGTGGAGCTAATGTCGTTATGCCTAACGCTACAGAAACTATTTACAGAAAAAAATATGAAATATATCCAGGAAAAATCTGTTTAAACGACTCTCCTGGACACTGTAGAGCTTGTATAGAAAATAAAATTAAATCTATAGGCAGGTTTGTTTCTAAAAGTAAAGGATTTCATAATCCTTATGTTACAATATAGTTAAATTATGGAAAATTTTAGCATGAAAAAGATTTTGGTTGGTTTAAGTGGAGGGGTGGACTCTGCTATTGCTGCTTATTTATTAAAAAAACAAGGGTTCCAAGTAACAGGAGCTATGATGTCTATATGGGACAGCTCTTATCCAGAACCTAAAAATAAAAGTGTTGACGCTTGTTTTGGCCCGGAAGGCGACGATATTGAGTCTGTAAAAAAAATAGCAAAGTTTTTAGAAATACCTCTACATATATTAGATTGTAGAGAAGAATATAAAAAAGTCGTTATTGAAAACTTTAAAAGCGAGTACAGACAAGGACGTACACCAAACCCTTGTGTATGGTGTAATGCTTATATAAAGTTTGGAGTTTTACCAACCACAGCAAAAAAGTATAACATCACTTTTGATAAATTTGCTACAGGCCATTATGCCAATATAAGATTTGATAATTCTACAGGGATGCACCAACTGTGTAAAGCATTCGATGAAACTAGAGACCAAACATATTTTTTATATAGGTTAAACCAAAAAATTTTGTCTGAGGTAATTTTCCCTTTAGGAAAACTAAAAAAAGAAGAAGTAAGAACTATTGCAAAAGAAGTCGGTCTTCCGGTAGCGCAAAAGCCAGACAGTCAAGATTTTTATTGTGGCGATTATAATGACATCTTACAATTTCCTGTAAGTTCTGGAGATATTGTAGACAAAAATGGAAAAGTTTTAGGTAAACATAACGGTATTTGGAATTACACAATAGGTAAACGTAAAGGATTGGGCTTATCTGGTGGAACAAAAGAACCTTTATACGTAACAAATATTTTAGCTAAACAAAATGTTATAGTAGTTGGCGCCAAAGAAGATTTATATTCAAAATCTTTAACTGTCACAAAAATTGCTTGGGGATCTATAAGTATACCTAGACAACCTATACAAGTAACCGTAAAAATTAGGCAACAACATAAACCTGCAAAAGCTACTATTATTCCTCTAGACAACACTTGTGCAAAAGTTGAATTTGAAGAAGAACAAATGTCTATTACTTCCGGGCAAAGTGCAGTGTTTTATAAAAGTGACATAGTACTTGGTGGAGGCATAATACAATAATTATTGTGTTTACTTCTCCTAACTTTAACTGCTTTAAAGAAAAATGAGAAATTTACACAAAATTATCAGCTCTTAACTTGACCAGTTGAGTTACCCAAACCTTATACTTTTATGAGTAAATTCCTTCTTTTTACACAAAAACGGTCACCTCAGGTACAACTTTTCCAACTTTATCTTTTATTTAAAAGCATTATAGCTGATATTAAGTAAATATCTTCAGCACTAGAGCCTCTGCTTAGATCGCTTACAGGAAGTGATAGCCCTTGCAGTATAGGGCCCAAAGCTTGGAATCCACCCACCCTTTCTGCAACTTTGTAGGATATGTTACCAGCATTTAAGTCTGGAAAAATTAAAATATTGGCATTTCCTGCAACTGGAGAATTTGGAGCTTTTCTTTTGCCCACATGTGGTACAATAGAAGCATCAAACTGCAATTCCCCATCAACATTTACAGAACTGTCCCCTTGAAAATATTCTTTTGTAAGTTGTGTAGCTTCTATTACTTTTGAAAGCATTTTGTTTTTTGCACTACCTTTAGTTGAAAAAGAAAGCATTGCAACGTTTACAGTTTTTCCTGGAAAAATTTTTTTGTAGTTTGCCACTGCAGCTATTGCTATATTCTGTAAACCTAGCGCTTGCGGCTCAGGATTTACAGCACAGTCTGCAAACATTATAGGTTCTTTTATTATAGGATGGTTTTCAGGAGGAATCATAAGAAAATAAGAGGAAATCATCTTTATTCCCTCTTGAGTACCAATAACATAAATAGCCGCCCTCAAAACATCTGCAGTATCATAGACAGCGCCACCAACACATGCATCGCAGTTACCACTTTTAAGATACATCATAGAAAAATATAAAGGATTTTTTAATAATTCTAAAGCATCTTGTTCAGACACTTTTTTTTTCATTCTTGCATCAACAAAAAACTTAACTTTAGTATCGTCCAATAAAGATCTATCTATAGGAATTATTTCTATGCCAGTTAAATCGATCCCTGCATCTTGGGCCATACTTTTGACTTCTTCTAAATTGTTTGTTGGTAAAACAACAGAAGCTATAGCATCCCTAACAAGCATGGAAGCTGCCTTTAAAATCCTTATATCAAAACTTTCTGGTAAAATTATTTTACCTTTTATTTTTTTTGCAGTTTCTAAAATTTGTTTTTTAATGTCCATCTTTCAGGTCTCCTTAATAACCCGTTGCCCTTACTTAACTGCATCAGCCTCTCTTATTTCTTTACGTTTTATTTTACCACTTATTGTTTTTGGAAGTTCTCTTACAAAATCTATAATTCTGGGATATTTATAAGGAGCCGTAACTTTTTTCACATGATTTTGAAGTTCTAAAACCAGTTCTGGACTTGGACTATACTCTTTAGTAAGCACAACAGTAGCCTTAATAACTGCGCCTCTAATATCGTCAGGAACACCAGTAATTGCACATTCTAATACACTTGGATGCTCTAACAATGCGCTTTCGACTTCAAATGGCCCAATTCTATATCCAGAACTTTTTATAACATCATCCGAACGCCCTACAAACCAAATATATCCATCTTCATCTTTATAGGCCACATCTCCAGTATCATATATCCCATCTTGCCAAGTTTTTTCTGTCATAATATCGTCTTTATAATAACCACAAAACAAACCTATAGGTCTAGACTTTTTTGTTCTTACAACAAGACGACCTTCTTGACCTGCCTGGCAAGAATTGTTTTGAGAATCTATAATATCTATATCCCAACCCGGAGAAGGTTTCCCAAGAGAACCGGGTTTTACTTTCATCCAAGGGAAAGTTGCAATCAAAGCAACAGTTTCTGTTTGACCAAAACCTTCTTTTATCTCTAAGCCTGTCATTTGTTTAAATTTTACAAACACTTCTGGATTTAAAGGTTCACCTGCAGTTTCAGCATACCTCAAATTAGAAAAATCGTACTTAGAAAAATCCTCTTTTATCATATATCTATACACTGTAGGAGGAGCGCAGAAAGAGCTCACCTTGTAATGTGCAATTTTTGATAATAAATCATGATAATCAAACCTTTCATAATCATAAACAAAAATACATGCACCACATAGCCATTGTCCATAAATTTTGCCCCAAGAAGCTTTACCCCAACCAGTGTCTGCAACTGTAAGATGTAAAGAACTTTCATCTAAATTTTGCCAAAATCGTGCAGTAATAATATGCCCTAAAGGATAAGAAAAATCATGGCAAACCATTTTAGGCATACCTGTAGTTCCAGACGTAAAATACAGTAAAAATTTGTCTTTGGAACTTGTCGCTTCAGCATCAGTAGGCCTGCAAAACACATCTGAACATTTTTCAACCTCTTTTGAATACTCAATCCAACCATCAACTTTACATCTGACTGACACCACATGCTCTAGTTCTGGCAAATCTTTTTGTGCTTCAGTTACCATATCTATAATTCTACTATCTGAAGCTGCTACAATAACTTTCACACCTGCAGCTTTTACTCTATATTTTATATCTTTTGCTGTTAGCAAATGAGTAACCGGTATTAGTAAAGCACCTATCTTATGTAAAGCAACTGCACAATGCCAATACTCATAATGTCTTTTAAGCATAACTATAACTGAATCACCCTTACTTATCCCTAAAGACTTAAAAAAATTTGCCACTTTATTGCTTTCTTTTTTTATGTCTTCAAAAGTAAAAGTTTTTTCTTCTCCTTCAGGATTACACCAAATCATAGCTTTTTTATCAGGCTCAGATTTTGCTATTTCGTCAACAACATCAAATCCAAAATTAAAATTATCCGGAACAGAGATTTTACAATTTTGCATAAAGTCTTCATAAGACTTATAATTAGTTTTCACAAACTTTTCAGCTATCATTCTTTCTCTCTTTTTTAAGACATATATTATTAACTTATTTTAACTCGAGGATTACTGCTAACAGTTTTGAACAAGCACTTCCTGTAGCAAACACAGCATGATTATAACCAGAATCAAAATACACACAATCTCCTGCTTCCAACATATATTCTTTGCCATCAAAAACAAATTTCACAGTTCCTTCTAAAATATAATTAAACTCTTGTCCTTGATGAAAACAAGAATGTGTTTCTTGCTTAGTTGACGGTTCAATTTCAACTAAAAAAACTTCAGCTTTCTTTTTAGCAAACTCATAAGCTAAATCTTGATATTTATACTCTTTCCTTCTAGTTACAGTTATACCTTCACCTTTTTTAACAATAGACAATGTATTTAAGTGAGGTTCTTGCCCTGTTAAAAGAGCAGTTAACTCTATATTATATTTGTTTGCAATTGCAGAAAGTACAGTTATAGGAATATCTAAAGAACCCTCTTCATATTTCATAAAAATCTCAATATCTAAGTTAACGCTTTTTGAAAACGCTTCTGCAGATAAACCTGCAATTTCTCTAACAGCTTTAATACGCATCCCTATTTGCTTTAGAATATCATCAGTACAAGACATCTCCCCTCCAACAACAAATTCTAGTTTTTAGAATTTGATATACTTGCACTAAATACAACTTTACCATTATGGTTTATAGCTTTTATAGTATCAAAAGAAACTTTATATTTATTCACGTAATCTTTGAGATCTTTTTGTAAAGCGTCTTGAATTATAGATTCTGCTATAGAATCTACTGTCCCTAAAACTAACAAATAAAGTTCATTGTCTCTTATTCCTATGTAGTGCATTTGCATTGCAGCTATTAAAGCACCATAAAAAGGGTTTGTTCTAGCCATCATGTTAATTTGGGATGCTATAAGCCTTCCAACAAACTCATCTTTTGTTATATCATGTTTATCATTTATTATTATTGGAGCTAAATACCTTCCCACAAGCTCTATAAGGTTTCTTGATTCATAATCTGAACGAGATATACGCATATAAAAATAATTTTTTATATCTTCAATGTTTTGAACAACTCTAAAAGCCAAAACTTTATTTTGATCAAAAGCTGTTGCAACCATATACTGTATATCAGAATCACTACTTAACACAACTCTAACAACAGCAAGATTTGCAGTTTTTATTGTGCGTATTGTTTGTGCAAAAACTTTAGTGTCATTAGAAACAAGACTATCTATAATTATATCCAAATAGAGAGTTTTGCCGACAACAAAAGCTTTTGAATCCAAACCACACTCTTTTTTTATAAGCGTCTGCAAATCTTGTGATATTTCTCCCTTTTTATAAGTAACCCCACAAGAAACAAACAAAAAAACTATCATTAGTAGAATCAATGGAATTTTAAATTTTTTCACAATTACAACTTTTCCCTTGTTATAGTATAGTTTAACAAGCTTTAGTCTTTACTGGAAAAATCTGAGATTATAGACTTTTCACTTTTAGGCTTTTTTTTGCCCACAGCTTCCATAACTTCTTCTAGTTCATCAAAATCAAGTTCTTTGTCTTTAACAAGTCTCTTTGCGAGCGCATCCACAGCATCCCAATTTGATTTTAAAAATTCTTCTACTTTAGAGTAACAAGAATTTATTATAGATATTGTCTCATTATTTAATTTCTCTTTTAAACTTTGAGACATTTCTTCCTTAGGTATAACAGAAAAGTTTCCAACCATACCATTGTTTCCCATACCAACTTTCCACACCATTGCATTTGCTGTTGCCATAGCTCTAGAAAAGTCGGCAGAAACACCTGTAGTCGTGTTATTGTATTTAATTTTTTCTGCAACATATCCTGCAAGAGACACCATAATATCTGCAAGTAACTCATCTTTGTTTTCACTATGCAGTTCCTCTTTAGGCAAAGGAGCAACAAGTCCCAACGAGCCCTGATGTGACCTTACAGTAACTTTAAACACATCGTCAGTTGGATGCATTAAATATATGGCTACAGCATGTCCTGCCTCATGATAAGACGTCATCTCAAGTTCTTTCGGGGTCATATCCAGATGTGTTTCCATACCTAGATCTATCCTATCCATAGCTTCTGATATATCTTTCATATCTATTTCTTCTTTATTTTTCCTTGTAGCAATTAGAGCTGCTTCTTTAACAATATTTTCAATATCAGCTGGCGACTTATAAACAGACTTTCGCGCAAGTCTATCAATTTTTACCTCAGAAGATATTTTTACTTTTTTTAAATAATACGCAAACAGTTCTTCTCTTTCTTTTAGATTTGGAAGAGTAATAGAAATTTTTCTATCAAATCTACCAGGTCTAAGCAAGGCTCTATCTAAAACAGTTTCGTCAGCATTTGTTGCAGCTACAACAATAACATTACTTTTTTCGTTATCTAAACCATCCATTTCTACAAGCAACTGATTTTGAGTACTATTTGTCTCTTCCCCGCCACCCATATAAGAAAAAGTTCTACCTCTACCTATAACTTCAATTTCATCTATAAAAACTATACAAGCTCCATCAGTATAAGCATATTCTCTAGCTTTTTTAAAAAGATTTCTCACTCTACTTGCACCAACTCCAACAAACATTTCAACAAACTCACTACCAGCCATAGAAATAAATGGTATTTTGCATTCTGTAGCTATAGCTTTTGCAAGTAAAGTTTTTCCACAGCCAGGAGGCCCCATTAAAATAATACCTCTAATTATTTTACCACCAATTTTTTGAAGTTGCTTTCTATCTTTAATAAGTTTTACAACTTCTAAAGCCTCTTTTTTTGCACTTTCAAGCCCTATAACATCTTTAAAAGAAACTTCAATATCTCTAGCTTGAATTCTCTTCTTTCTTAATTTACTAAAACCACTTCTTGTAAATACAGTCATATACATAAACACAAAAGCGGCTGCACTTGCAAATGCTAACAAAAGCTGCATTGGTATAGTTGCAAGAGTCATGACTCTATAAAAAGACTCTAATTTACTTAGTCCATATACAGACAACCCCATAAGAACAACAACAATAGTACCAACAATAAACCATATTTTGTTGTTTATAAAATATAATTTAAACTTTCGTAGCATTGCAAAACCCCTTATTTCTTATTTATTTTGCTTTTCCTTGATTTGCAACAGCTTCCATAGCTTTTTTGACAGCTTCCTGATCACCTAAGTAATAATTTTTTATAGGTTTTAAATTTTCGTCAAGTTCATAAACTAAAGGTATAGCTGTAGGTATATTTAAATTTACAATATCATTATCATTTATATTATCTAAATATTTAACTAAAGCTCTTAAACTATTCCCATGCGCTGCAATTATAATCTTTTTACCTAATTTTATTTGAGGAACAATTTCTTTTTCCCAATAAGGGACAACTCTTGCTACTGTATCTTTTAAGCATTCTGTCATAGGAAGCTCTTCTTTAGAAAGTCCAGCATATCTTTTATCTTTTCCTGGATATCTCTCATCAGTTTCTTCTAAAGGCATTGGAGCTACATCATAACTTCTTCTCCATATTTTTACTTGATCCTGCCCATACTTTGCTGCAATTTCAGCTTTATTTAAACCTTGTAAGGCACCATAATGTCTTTCGTTTAGTCTCCAATTTTTTATAACCGGTATCCAAACCAAATCCATTACATTTAAAACAGTCCATAAAGTTTTTATTGCTCTTGAAAGCACAGATGTATAAGCTAAATCAAAAGTAAAACCCTCTTTTTTTAGCTGCTTACCAGCATCCAATGCTTCTTGGTGGCCTTTTTCAGACAAATCTATATCTGTCCAACCAGTAAATTTATTTTCTTTATTCCAAACACTTTCTCCATGCCTAATTAAAACAATTTTATACATCAACCCCCTCCACAATTTTAGAACAATTATATTACATTTAAATCGAACACTCAAATCCTTGTGTAATCTTGCGACTATTAAAATTTTTTAACATCTACGTTAAAAATTACAATACACATATGAGGCACATTAAATTTTATAAAGCTAACTTAAGTTTAGTATTAGCAATGTTCCCTTAAAGAGCAGTATATGAACAATAAACATTTAATATTTCAAAAGGGGTCTCTCTAAAAACCCTAATGCCTATAATTGCTGTGAATTTTTTGACAATGCAAGGCAAAAAACGCAGGGTTTATCGTGTCATACGTGTCATAAACACAAGTTTTTTAACGCAGCAGTATCGAAAAAGGCATAGTAAGGATATGCGCTAAGGTTTTTAGAGAGGCCCCACTCATTGTATGAAGCAAAATATATATAAGTCTTTCTTGTCTTTTCATTTTGCAAGTTTGCTAATTTGTTTAAATGTTTATTTGCGATTGCTCTAGTAACGTAGATAAAATACTAAACTAGATCAAACAAATTATTTCGCAAGTATTTGGTCTAGTTTAGTATCTTATCGGAGTTACCTCACAGAGCGGCTTATGAGCAACAAACATTTAATATTGCAAATTAGCAGTGTCTGAAGCAAAATTCATTTATGTCTTTCTTGTCTTTTCATTTTGCGAGTTTGCTAATTTGTTTAAATGTTTGTTGCGATTGCTCTAGTAACGTAGATAAAATACTAAACTAGATCAAACAAATTATTTCGCAGGTATTGGTCTAGTTTATTCAAGACTAATTCTTTTAAGCTCACTATCTACATTTCTAACACCAATCTCAGGTAAACTTAACTCCTCAAATCCAGTTGATTATTTTATCTGCACTTATATCACCTCTTAAATTCTTTTAACAAAATTTATTTTTTAATGTTCTCTAATTTACACGCTTTTATTAAACACCCTTCTTGACACTTTTCCGTACATGTATTATCACAGGGTTCCACGTGAATTGTAACAGTAATATTTTCAAGTTGTTTAGAAATTTGATATTCCATTTGCCTTGTTATATCGTGAGATTGCAAAACGCTCATTTGCTGTCTAACAAGTATGTGAAACTCAACAAATCTTTTATTGCCTGACTTACGAGTTTTTAAATCATGATAACCATAAATATCCGTACTTGTCCTTATTATTCCTTCAATAAGCTTAACTTCAGTATCAGGAAGACTTATATCAAACAAATCTTTAGAAGACCTAATGATAAGTTTATAGGCGGTTTTAATAATAGCTATAGCAATAACAATAGCAACGATTGGATCTAACCAATAAATATTTATTTTTGGATAAAAAAGTTCAAATAGAGTAATTATAAACAATACAGACATAACACATAAAGAAGTATAGACATCTGTTCTTAAATGCCAAGCGTCAGCTTCTATAGCAAGAGAGTCTACTTCTTTTGCTCTAACAAAAAGTTTTTTTGAAACAAAAAAATTAACGCCTGCAGAAAAACACATAATTAAAACACCTATTATAGGCATTTGTATTTTTAAAGGATGTAAAAGTTTATCTACAGCTTCATAAATAATATAAATAGCAGCTATAAAAATAAGAATAGCTTCTATTGTGCCTGAGACATTTTCAAACTTTCCATAACCATAAGGATGTTGTTTATCTTCAGGTTTTGAAGATTCTTTTACAGCAAAATATGCTATTAGCGAGGCAACCAAATCTACCAATGAATGCGCAGCCTCAGAAATAATTGATATCGAACCCATGTATACACCAACAAATAGTTTACCCACTGTTAATGAAATATTAGAAAATACAGAAAGTCTTGCTGTATTTATTGATTTTTTTAAAACACTCATTTAAAAATTCCTTATTTTTTATTACTAAAAAATGTCAATTTTGCAGATACTACACCTATATTACTTTCAACCTTTATATAAATAGGCAATCTTTTTGTATCAGCAGTAATCCAAACTAATATTTTACCACCTAAATCAATTGTATTGTTTTCATACAATAAAGGTTCTACAACAAAACAGTTACGTTGACCTAAAACAGTATTTAATTGTTCCTTTTTTAAAACCAAAATAGATATCGACGTAGAAACATCTTGAGAATGTAAATTTAAAATATATTTACGCCCTACTTTTAAATCAAGCGTTCTAATACAATACAGAGTAGCTAAAATATCTTTTACATTTTTTAACGTTTTCCCTTTTTTTATAATTCCATTATTATTTAATTTATAGTTTTGCTTTTCCGGCTCAAATACAATATGCTCATATCTTTCTTTACCATCCTGAAGCATTTTTGAAACAAACTCAAAAGAATACGTAGCATTATATTCAAACAAAGATTCAAAATGAGCATTAAGAGAAAACATAGAAGACAAAAAATCATTTGTTAGTACATTCAAGTGAGCATAACGAGTTTTTATCCCGTTCATATCTTTAAACCCTTTAAGCTCTAAGCTTGCCTCTCCAACAGGAAGCATATTCCATGTTAAAGTGTAATCTATTTTTTCAAATTCTGGTATTTGTGCTACATTCAACTGTTTTGCAGATAAATTTTTTGCAAAAAAACAAAATGTACATACAAAAAACAAAAATGGTAATTTAATTTTCTTTAACATTTTTTAGCATCTTTAATAATTAAATTAACCGCTTGTTTTAAATCCTTACATATAGCAAAAGGTTGCACCATTTCATGACTTATTTCTTTTTGTTGTTTCTTTCCATGGCCAGTAAGCACCAAAATACCCTTACCGCCAATATTATAACCTAACAAATAATCTCTGATACTGTCACCAACCACATAAGATTTTTTTAGATTTATGTTAAAATCTTTAGCACCTTGTACAGCCATACCTGTTTTTGGCTTTCTACATTCACACTTATCTTCATCTAAATGAGGACAAAAATATATACCCTCAACAGTTGTACCGGCTTTTTTTAAAAGAGATAAAAATTTTTCATGAACTTTGTTTAAATCTTCCAATGTAAACATACCTCTTGCAACGCCTGACTGATTTGTTACAACTATTACCTTAAAACCAGCATTTTTAAGCTTGTTTAAACTCTCTGCAGCATAAGAATAAAGTTTAACTTGATCAGGAGAACTTAAATAATTTTTATTATAAATAAGTGTACCATCTCTATCTAAAAAGACTGCAGGATACCTAATATACTTTTTTCCCATTGATTTTTACCTGTTATAAATTTTGGAAGTACTTTTAAAACTATAATTTTTCTTTTAATACTTTCATCAATATTTTCAAATTTTACAGCATCTTTAGCTGTAACAATAAAATAAGTATTTCTGTATTTCTTATTGACTATATTGTTTAAAAATTTATTGTCAAAATTACTATGATCTCTTAAAATTATACTACCTTTTATTTTTAACCCAGATTTTAAAATAGAATTTTTAAATCCACTTGTAAAACCTACCGCACTTAAAGAGTACAAACTCATTTCATTTAAAACTTTAATGTCAAAATCTGTTTTTAAATCTAAAGTCTTATATTCAAAACTGCTATAGCAAGTTACTATAGGTGTTTTTCCTGTTAAATTTAGTATTTTGCTTTGTAAATTTTCCAATTTTGTCTGATTTATCATATCGGAATTTGTAAGTATTAGAATATCAGCTCTTCTTAAAGCATTTACAGGCTCCCTTAAAATTCCAGCTGGGATTAACATACCATTACCAAAAGGGTTAAAAGCATTTATACAAACTATATCTAAATCTCTCTTTATACTCCAATGTTGAAACCCATCATCTAAAACATAAACATCTGTGCTCTCTTTATTTGCAAATTTTATAGCATTAGCATATCTATCTGCTCCGACAATAACGCTAGCATCTGGAACAGTTTTAGCTATTAACATCGGCTCATCACCACTTACAGAAACATCTACATTTATAACACCATTTTTTAATATTACTGGTTTTTTAGTTTTTCTTAAATATCCTCTAGTTAAAACCGTAGGATTTAATTCATTTTTAACTAACAATTTCAGAAGTTCTATTACTATAGACGTTTTTCCTGTACCACCTAAAGTTATATTACCAACACTTATAACAGGTTTATGTAACTTTTTTTGCTTACTAAAACTCCTATCTAACTTATACAAAAAAGAATAAATTAAAGATAATGGGTATAAAGCTCTCATTTATTTTCTAGTTCCCAAAGTTTTACATATTTCATTAAAGTGTAGAATGAAGAGTAAAGTAAAGCAAGCACTAAACCCGTAACACCATCTAAAAACCCTTTTTTTAATACATACATCTTAACAAACATAACAGTAGGATTTACTATTAAATTTATAATTTTAAACTTTTTACCTCTTTGAAACATTTCTTTTGAACATAAATCACTATAAAGGTCAGATTTTTTAATAAAACTTTTTATACTATCATACGGATAATGCAAAATATCGCCTTTAAAATAAAACTTTTTACCTTTATAATCTACATCTTCATGAACCAGTTGATTTTTATATTTTACTTTACTTTTGTTAAACAAAATAGGATGTCTATAATCCGGATACCAACCAGAATGCATAATCCACTTATTTATAAATTTACTTTTTCTTGGTGCAATATAAACATCAAAATCTAGACACTTTTTCAGTTCGTATTCTATTTCCTCTTTTAATTCTTGAGATATCCTTTCATCTGCATCAAGACACACAACCCATTGATAAGCGCAATGTTCTAAAGCAAAATTTCTTTGTTTACCAAAATATTCTAATTTATTCTGTATAACTTTACAGCCAAAAGATTTAGCAATTTCTACCGTATTATCTATACTATAATCGTCAACAACTACAATTTCATCAACCCACTTAATACTTTCTATACAATCTTTAATATACTTTTCTACATTTTTAGTTAACACGTAAGCTGAAACTTTGTTCATTTTAAGTTACCTTTAAAAAAAATAATATATTAAATAGTTTTTAGTATTCTTTCATACACTCCCAAAGTATTTTTGACTGTATTTTTTAAAACAAATCTTTCTTCAACATACTTCTTACCTGCTATACCCATCTGCCTTGCAAGACGCGGATTTAAAATAAGGCTTTTTATTGCATTTGCAACTTGAACAGAATTTTTAGGCTCCACCATAATGCCAGTAACACCATCTATAAAAGCTTCAACGTTGCCTCCAATATTTGTAACAATTACAGGTTTTTCTAAACATTGTGCTTCCACAACAACGTTTGGCATACCTTCAGTATCCCAAGCAAGCAAACAAAAAATGTCCATACACAAAATGTATTTAGGAACATTGTCTTGATAACCTGGGAAATAAACTATATCATCAACATTAAGTTTTTTTGCATACTCTTTTTGCTCTTTTAGTCCTTTGCCTGAGCCTACTATTAAATATCTTAATTCAGGAAACTCTTTTCTTAACATTTTTGCAGCTTCCATAAGATATATTTGACCTTTACCTTTAAAATCTACAATTTGAGAAACCGTACCAACAACTTTTTTATTCTCTAAAGAATATGCTTTTATCACATCGCTCTCATCTATATCTTCGTTAAACTTTTCAAAATTCACTCCATTATAAACTACTGTAATTTTTTTAGGATCAACTTTTTCGTATTTTATTAAACCGTTGGCAACAACTTGTGATACAGTTATAACAGCATCTGCAAATTTATAATGATTTTTGCTTATAAAGCTATGTCTAGTGTCTTGTCTCCTATGAAAAACTACTTTAATTTTATTTAAACACAACAACTTTACTATGATAGAAGTCCAATAAAGTTTACCTTGATGAACGTGCAATATATTTATATTATTTCTTTTTATAAGTTTTATAAGTTTTAAAATGCCACAAGGGTCAAAAGAGTTAACTGCTTTAAAATTTACAACTTTAATATTTCGTGCTTTTGCTACTTTGTACATGTGACTACCATAAGGTACTGCAACTATATTATCACTATATCCAAATTTTTGTAAATTTTCAGCCAAAAGAAGCGTAGTGCTCTCTGCACCACCAAAAGAATAAGATGAAAAAATGTGTAAAATTCTATATCTCATTTAAATATTTTACTCCATAAAGATATATATGCTTTTGCTGTCATTTTAAGAAAAACTTCAGCATACATCATGCCCCGCTCTTTAATTTCACCCCAATACTGATTCAAACCTTGAGCAATTTTTATATAATCTCTTGTGGCAAGTTGAGTTTTATAGCATTCTATTGCCTGTCTTTTGATACCCCATTCTTTACTTATATCAAACAAACAATTTGGATTTAACGGTGACCACACAGAATAAGCATAAATCATAAAATTCAAATCCATTTTCCTTGCCAGTTCACTAATTGCCCAAGAAACAGCTGTGTGGTCATTATGTCTATCAAAAAAGAAAGGCATAAACACTGCTTCTGGTTTTACGGAATTTAAAATAGTGCCCAAACTTTCTTTAAAATCCTTATTTCCACTTAAATTACGTGCAGGAAAATACATATAATGATTTTTCTTAGAGCCTATTATTTCTACAGCTTTTTTAGATTCTTCCATTCTTTCTTGTGAATCATTTGTGCAAAAAACAATTTCTAAATGTTTACCAGATTTTACATGTTTTATCAAAGTTCCAGCACAACCAACAGCTTCATCATCTTGATGAGGAGCAATAGCTAAAACTTTATCTACATAAATGCTATCCTCATTGGGAATAGAATAATTTATAAGAGGCTGAATATATTCATAAAGCCTAAATAAGTGTCTATTTTTTAAACGTTTTATTATCTTCTCCAAAGGGACTTAGTCCCAAACTTAGATTATAAACCAAAATTTATAATTTAGACAGATAGTTTACTAAATTTTTAAAACGTAACATAATAAAAAATGTTAATACATTGACAAATGCAACAGCCGCTGCTATCATCTCTGGCAATTTCAAGATAAAAGATAATAAAAATACATGACATTAGACTTCTTGTAAAATCTAAGTGAACAAGTATAGTAATAGACCCTAGATTTCTTGTATAATTAATAAGCTTATTTTATTTTTGTCCACACTTTCATCGCTGGTCACAGTGGCAGAGCAGCAGACCTCTGTATGGAGGTTCAAATATCAACGGCATACACCATTATCTTAATAACAAGGTTCAATGAAAATAATCGATCTTAAAAACATCAAAAAAACATATCACTTAGAAAAACTAGATATCCCAGTGTTACATGGCATTGATTTAGAAATCGAGCAGGGCGAATTTGTTGCTATCATGGGCCATTCCGGCAGCGGGAAATCTACACTCTTAAATATTCTTGGTTTACTAGATAAACCGTCAGAAGGTTCTTATAAACTTGCAGATGTTGAAGTGTCACATTATTCCGATAATGAGCTTGCAGCGTTGAGAAATTACTATTTGGGTTTTATTTTCCAACAGTTTAATCTCTTATCTAAGCTTACCATACTAGAAAACGTAGCTTTGCCTACTATTTATTCCTCAAAAAATGGCATGCATGAAGATTCTGTCAAGTTGCTAAATATGGTGGGGTTATCAGACCGTCTAAACCATCGCCCAAATGAGATTTCAGGAGGCCAACAACAAAGAGTCGCTATTGCAAGATCACTTATCAATAAACCATTAATAATTTTCGCAGATGAACCTAGCGGTAATCTAGACACAAAATCAACAAAAGAAATCATAAACATATTAAAAAATCTAAACGATTCTGGAATAACAATTATAATGGTAACCCATGAACCAGACCTCACGACTTATGCCACAAGAATCATAACTGTGCAAGATGGATTAATAATTTCTAATAAAAAAACTGTAGAAAAAACTAATAACAGTAAAAAGCAGACAGCTACATTCAAACACAAAACATTTTCGTTTACTAGAATAAAAGATTATTTTGTGGAAGCAATAAGAGCTCTTAAAAGCAATAAGACACGTTCTATATTATCAATACTTGGTGTAATGATAGGTGTTGCAAGTTTAATTGCTGTGCTTGCTGTAGGTATGGGAGCTAAAAAATCTGTACAAGAACTAGTTGCTAGTTTGGGGTCAAATATATTAATGGTATCTGCTGGAGCCCCTAAAAGAGGTGGAATTTCTATTGAAGCTGACTCTTACATGGGATTTAAGGTTGAGGACATATATGATCTTAAAAGAAATGTAGCTGGCATAAAAGTTGTAGTAGGTTATGCTACTGGTAGGGCTCAAGTTGTTGCAAATGGTAGAAATTATAATACGATATTAGAAGGTGTTTCTCCAGACTATGCTGACTTAAAAAATTCTCATCCTTCTAGAGGTAGATTTTTTACTGAGACTGAAAATATTGAGAAAAAAAAGGTTGTGCTGCTTGGAAAAACTGTGATCAATGAAATTTATGGAGATGAAAATTTTAATCCCATTGGTGAATACATAAAAATTAACAGAATAGACTTTCAAGTAATAGGAGTTTTGCCAGTTAAAGGCTCTAGCGGTTGGCGTGATGAAGATGATAAAGTAACTATGCCTTTAAATACAGCCTTGCAAAGGGTACTTGGTACTGTGTATTTAAACTATATGGATGTTCAGGTAAGAGATGATGCAGATATGGACGAAGTGTCTGAATCTATAATAACTCGACTGTTATTTACACATAGAATGCCTGCCTCACAAAGAGATGCTATAAAAGTTTGGAATATGGTTGAAATCCAAGAGACCATGTCGCAAACGACAAGAGCATTTTCTCTTTTGTTAGGCTCTATTGCTTTTATAAGTTTGCTTGTAGGCGGAATAGGTATTATGAACATAATGTTTGTATCTGTTTCTGAAAGAACAAAAGAGATAGGTCTAAGGAAAGCAATTGGTGCAAACAATGCAGATATTTTGTTTCAGTTTATAATTGAATCCATTTTTGTATGTTGTATTGGAGGATTTGTTGGCATAATATTTGGATCTATAGCTTCACTTATAATCAGCAAGTTTGCCGGTTGGTCAACCGTCATAACACCATTTTCAATAGTACTTGCTTTTTGCTTTTCAGGGTTTACCGGCCTAATTTTTGGAGTTTGGCCTGCAAAAAAAGCCTCTAAATTGAGTCCTATAGAAGCGTTGAGATACGACTAATAAGACATTGAAATTTACTCGGATCAAATATACCCTTTTATACCCTTTCTATAATTGTACTACATGTCGATTTTTCGTATTTTCATTTTTAAAATCAAATTCTTGGTGGGAAATTATAATAAACGTAACCCCAGACTCATTAAATTGTTCAATTATATCTACTAAAATCTTTTTTAATTCTTGGTCAATATTTGCTTGAGGTTCATCCATTAATATTATCTGTGAATCATTTAAAAGAAATCGTATAATTTCTATTACTTGTTTCTCCCCACCACTTAATTCTTTACCACCACTAGAGACCTTTTTATCTAGACCACCTAATTTATTAACTCTACTGTATAAATTATACTTTTTTAATATTTCAATCAAATCTTCTTGATTTATTGACTTATTTAAAACTATATTCTCAAAGATAGTTCCTTTTATTATAAATGGTTCTTGTGATGTATATAAAAAATGTTGCCTATAACTTTCTAAGTCTATCTCTTTTATAGATGTATCATTAACTTTTATATATCCAGTATCTAAATCAAATAAATTTAAGATTATTTTAAATAAAGTAGTTTTTCCTATACCGTTTGGTCCAATAATAAAATTTATTTTCCCAATCTCTATTTTTTTAGTCAAATTTTCATATAGAATTTTTTTGTTATCATGAGAATATTTAATATTGTCCAGATTAATGGTTTTTATTTTGTCTATTTTTAATCCTTTTCCATAAACTTCTTCCTCATAATTACCAAATTCTTCTAATCTTTTTAATGATTCTTTTGTCTTACCTAATCTTGTTATAGTATGTAAAAGTTCAAATACATATTAGACTTTGAAAATATATAATACTTTGTTAAAGGAAGGATATTCTTGCTTTAACAAAGTCAAAATTTTTGAGGGATTCTAATATGAGCTATATTCAAATTTACCACAAAATTGGAGCAAAAGGGGCAATAAAAGCCCTGCAAAAAGCAGTAGTAGAAAGCCAAATAAGCCAAGAAGCCAAATACCGTAAAAGAATCATATAGCATTATCAACGATTTGGTCTAGCATCAACATTAGATGCCTATGCAATAAGCAGAGCAACGGTGTACATTGGTATAATAGCAAAAAGGTTCACCAAGGGTTAAATTGGCAAACGCCTTTTGATTT
>JAISOG010000037.1 GCA_031275795.1 Candidatus Endomicrobiellum incisitermitis | reverse complement strand
GCAGCTATAGATGTAGTTTTACATAGAGGTAAAATTGGCCAAGTGTATAATGTTGGTGGCCATAATGAAAAAAGTAATTTAGAGATTACGCATATTATTCTTAAAGCAATGGGCAAAGACGAAAGTTCAATTGAATATGTAAAAGATAGACTAGGGCATGATCGTAGATATGCAATTTGTAATGATAAGATACAATCGGAACTAAGCTGGAAACCATCTCTTACTTCTGAAGAAGGTACTAAATTGACACTAGATTGGTATTTACAGAATATGGATTGGATTAGGGCAATAGAAGCGAAGAAAGAATGTTAATGAATACTCAAAAAAAAGTTTTAGTAACAGGTGCACAAGGCATGCTGGGGCAAGACTTATGCAATATTTTAGAAAAAGAAGGGTTTCTGGTTATAAAAACAAATCGAAGCAACTTAGATATTTCTGATTTTAAAGTTGTTGAGAAGTTTTTAAATGAGAAAAAACCTGATTTAGTAATACATTGCGCAGCTTATACAAATGTAGATAAAGCAGAAAGTGATTATGATACAGCGTATATGATAAATGTTTCTGGTACAGAAAATGTAGCTAAAGTTTGCTCTAAGCTTGATATAACAATGGTTTATGTTTCAACAGACTATGTTTTTGATGGAACTAAAACTAATCCTTATACACCAGAAGATAAAACAAATCCATTAAATAATTATGGTTTAACTAAATTACAAGGGGAAGAAGTTGTCAAGCAATATTGTAAGAGATACTACATTGTCCGTACAAGTTGGCTTTATGGACAATATGGTAAGAATTTTGTAGAAACAATTCTTGGACTTGCTAAAAATCCTGAAATAAAAGTTGTGGCTGATCAAATTGGTTGTCCTACTTGGACTGTGGATCTTGTAAAGGGTATTCTAGATATTTTTAATAAGCCCTATGGCGTTTATCATATTTGTGGAAGTGGTCAGGTAAGTTGGTATGAGTTTGCTTGCGAGGTTTTTATGCAAGCCAGGTTAAAAGTTAATGTTAAACCTTGTTTAACTGATGAATTTCCTCGTCCAGCTAAGCGTCCAAAATATTCTGTTATGGATAATGGCGGATCTTGTAGAAATTGGAAAGAAGCATTAAAAGATTATTTAACATTAATTGGGAGAGTTTAACATGAAAGGAATTGTTTTGGCAGGAGGTGCAGGTACAAGACTTTATCCTATTACAATGTCAACTTCAAAACAATTGTTACCGATTTATGATAAGCCCATGATATATTACCCTCTTTCTGTGTTAATGTTAGCAAGTATTAGAGAAATTCTTATCATTTCTACTCCACAAGACTTGCCAAAGTTTAAACATTTACTAGATAATGGGCAACAGTTTGGTCTGAGCTTGTCTTATAAAGAGCAACCATCTCCAGACGGTCTTGCTCAAGCATTTATTTTGGGAGAGGAATTTATTGGCAAAGACAATGTTGCGCTTATTTTAGGGGACAATATCTTTTATGGGTCTAATTTTTCAGAAATTTTGAAACGGGCTAAAGAAAATGTAAGAAGAGGGAATGCAACAGTTTTTCCTTATAATGTAAAAGATCCACAAAGGTTTGGTATAATAGAGTTTGATAAAAATGGTAGAGTAAAATCGCTTGAAGAAAAGCCTGCAAAACCGAAATCAAATTATGCTGTAGCAGGATTATATTTTTATGATAATAAAGTTGTTGAATATGCTAAAAGTTTAAAGCCTTCAAAACGTGGAGAACTAGAAATTACAGATTTAAATAATATTTATTTGCAAAATAATGTTTTGAGGGTAGAATGTTTGGGACGTGGCTTTGTTTGGCTCGATACAGGAACCCCAGAATCTCTTTTACAAGCAGCTTTATACGTGCAAACAATAGAGATTAACCAAGGTACTAAGATAGCGTGTCTTGAAGAAATTGCTTATAATATGCAATTTGTGCCAAAAGATGAGATATTAAGTAATATTGAAAGATATAAGAATAATGATTATTGTAAGTATGTTAGAAGTGTTTTAGATTCCGTACAAATGCGGTAAAGTTTAGCTTTTCTCCAAACTAAGTAATAAAATTAAATAAAAGCTTTAATATGAGAGATTGTCTTGTGTGCGATAATAAAATATCATGATTTAAAAGACCAAATTGATAATCATAATGTAACCATAGATAAATTTGTTTATGGTATCAAAAGGTTTATAATAGGATTATCAAAAAAGATGCTTATAGCAAATGTTGTTGGGAAAGTAGCTGACAAAATTTTTGCAATACATGTAGAAAATATAGAAATAGTTACTAGTTGGCTTGGGGTTATTTGTTATACATTGCAAATATATTATGATTTTTCTGGATATTCAGATATGGCTATAGGTATTGGAATGATGTTTGGATTTAGGTTTTAACTATCCATATATTTCACGTTCTATAACAGAGTTTTGGAGAAGGTGGCATATATCCCTTTCAACTTGGGTTAGGCTATATGTATATATTCCTCTAGGAGGTAATAGGGTATCTAGGCTGGGTTATATTTAGATCAGATAATATAACTTATGCAATTTGCTATATACAGAAAATGTTTGGCTTTGGACAAACTAAAAATATTTTATTTTTGCCTGCATGGTATTGTAGTAAATTGGATGTAATAATTATTGTTATAGGAATAATTTGTGCTATGCCCATATTTAAAAATATTTTGGATATAGAAAATCAGTGTAAAACAGTAGGTATAAATGTAATTTTGTTAGTGCTGTTTGTAGGCTCTTCTATGTCAATGGCAGCATCAACTTTTAATCCTTTTATTTATTTCAGGTTTTAATTTGAGGGCTATTAATGAAAAGTTAATATCGAAGATAAGAACGTAGAAGTAGAGATGAAAAAGAGAAATATTCTTGCATTTTTATAAAAAATTAGATTTAAAAAATATCAAATTTTGGGAAATTAGCTAATTAAAATATTTTTAGAGAGGCTTATTTAAACAGTTATGAAAGTACTTATATTAGCTGGGGGACTTGGGACAAGGTTATCTGA
Organism: Candidatus Endomicrobiellum incisitermitis; assembly: GCA_031275795.1. Classification (GTDB taxonomy): domain Bacteria; phylum Elusimicrobiota; class Endomicrobiia; order Endomicrobiales; family Endomicrobiaceae; genus Endomicrobiellum; species Endomicrobiellum incisitermitis. The sequence continues at coordinate 931 of JAISOG010000037.1, read as the reverse complement.
AGAAACTGAATTAAAACCAAAACCAATGGTAGAAATTGGGGGACATCCAATACTTTGGCATATAATGAAAATATATTCACATTATGGCTTTAATGATTTTGTAATTTTGACAGGATATAAATCTCATATTATCAAGGACTATTTTATCAACTACTACACAAGATATTGTGATGTAACAGTGGATATGGTGGCTAATTCTGTAGAAATACATAAGACGCGGCAAGAATCTTGGAAGGTGACTATGCTTTATACCGGACAGGATACAATGACTGGCAGTAGAATTAGGAAAGCGCAAGAATATATAGGGAATGAAGCTTTCATGTTGACTTATGGTGATGGGGTTGCAGATGTTGATATTAATGCGCTGCTAACATCTCATAAGAATTCAGGGAAAATTGCTACTATGACGACTGTGCAAATATCAGGTCGCTTTGGTGCTGTTATTATAAAAAACAACGCAGTTACATCTTTTAACGAAAAAGATCTTGGAGAAGAAAGTTGGATAAACGGAGGCTTTTTTGTATGCGAAAACAAAATTTTTGATTATATGTCTGCAAATGTAGATAATGTAATTTTTGAGAGAGCCCCTTTAGAAAATTTAGCAAAAGAAGGACAATTAAATGCATATAAACATAATGGTTTTTGGCAGGCAATGGACAATTTGCGTGAAAAAAACTTATTAAATTCAATGTGGCACTCAAACAAAGCTCCATGGAAGGTTTGGTGAAATGATAAAATTGTTAGAGATATATAAGTTTCGAGCTTAAAAAAGCAATGGAAATTTAGAATATTTTATCTAGGAGGTATTAAAGTGATTGTTCGAGCGAAAACAAAAGATTTATTCGAAGGGAAATCAATTTCTGAAAAACAAAGGCAAAACAGTGAGCTTAATTTATTTGAATTAGAATCAGGAAAAACTGAACTTAAATCA
>JAISOG010000027.1 GCA_031275795.1 Candidatus Endomicrobiellum incisitermitis | reverse complement strand
GGCAAAATTTTTGAGGGATTCTAATATGAGCTATATTCAAGTTTACCACAAAATTGGAGCAAAAAGGGCAATAAAAGCGCTGCAAAAAGCAGTAGTAGAAAGCCAAATAAGCCAAGAAGCCAAATACCCTAAAAGAGTCATAGAGCATTATCAACGATTTGGTCTAGCATCAACATTAGATGCCTATGCAATAAACGGGAAAAAATAAGGCATTATTGGAATTATCCAAGAAGTCCAAAGAGTAATGCCTACATAGAGCGTTTCAACAGAACTTTAAGAGAACAGTTTTTTAACAGCTATGAAGGAGATTTAACAGACATTGAAGGAGTAGAACAAGACTTAAAAGATTATTTGTTTTGGTATAATACTAAAAAGGTTCATCAAGGGTTAAATTGGCAAACGCCTTTTGATTTTACTCAACAGTGCTTAATGCTTCAAAAGTCTAATATGTTATGAACGCGTACAAGTGTTTGTCAATATTATTTATATTTGGTAAAATTAACAAGTTTTTAAGGTATTAGTGGTTTTATAAACATATTTTTGTTATATAGGGTTATATAATGGAAAAAAGTAAAAATATTTTTGATAAAAATTACAAGAAGGCTTATCTAGAACTTTCAAATGGTGTTAAGCTTGAAGGTAGAGCTATTGGCGCAAATGTAATAACTAGTGGAGAAATGGTTTTTAATACAGGCATGCTTGGCTATAGCGAGTCTATGACAGACCCCTCATATTTAGGACAAATTCTTGTGTTTAGTTTTTGTCTTATAGGTAATTATGGTATACCGTTCCCAAAAGATGGGAATTTTTTTATGTCAAAAGGGCATGAAAGTTCTTCAATAAAAACGCAAGGTATTATAGTTTCAGATGTTTATGACGGTTGTTATCATCATGATGGGGGTATATCTATACAAGATTGGATGAAAAGTCAAGATGTGCCAGGTATTGCAGGTATAGATACTAGGTATTTAGTGCAAATGATAAGAGAAAGTGGCAATTTGTGGGGAAGAATTGTTCCTGAAGGCGCTAAACCTCAGGATAAAAATAAGTTTGAATTTTTAAAAAATTTTGAAGATGGTCAATATGTAGATCCATCAAAATATAATTTAATGCCGTCAGTATCTACAAAAGAAATATTGTATATGGGTGATGGTAGTAAGGTAGTTTCTGTAATTGATTGCGGTGCTAAATGGAACATTATGAGAATGTTACTAGAAAGGGATTGTAAGGTCAATGTTTTACCTTGGGACAGCGATTTTTCTAAAATAAGTTGTGATGGTTGGGTAATAAGCAATGGGCCTGGCGATCCTAAAAACACACAAGATTTAGTTGAAAGAATAAAAAAAGATGTCTTAGGATCAAATAAACCTGTTTTAGGAATATGTCTTGGACATCAGCTTTTAGCTTTAGCTTCAGGCGCAAAAACAAAAAGATTAAATCACGGGCATAGAAGTCACAATCAGCCTGTTTTTTCGCTTCCAGAAAAGAAAGCTTATATGTCTAGCCAAAATCATAGGTATGCTGTGGAAAAAACTTCAATACAACCAGATTGGCAGTTGTGGTTTGAAAATGCAAACGACGATTCCGTAGAAGGATTAAGACATAAAACAAAACCTTTTATGTCAGTTCAGTTTCATCCTGAGGCGTCAAGTGGGCCAAATGATACGTCTTGGATAATGGACAAATTTGTACAACTTGTAGAAAAAAGTAAAAAATAATGTATAAATTTTATGCAATATAGTAATCAACAAGATTTAAAAAGAGATTCAAATGAAAGACATACCCACCTAATATGAATTGGGGGTATATGCGTGTGGGTATTTTTCTTGCTGTAGGAAAGACAATTTCAACTACAGAGCAATTAATAGTATTATCTGCACTATTGTATCTATTTAATTATGCCTGCTTTAGGAGAGATAGCAGTTTAAGAGCCTGTTTCAGGATTTTTTATACGCTCATAAGTTTATAGGTTTGGGTGCAGGTTTTGATTGCATCTATTATTGGTTTATTAGTTGATAATAGTATAAGAAGTTCTATATTTATAGGATTAGTGTGTTTGGTTGTGCTTTATGCTGTGTATAAAATATTTTTTAAAAATAGAATATTATTTAAATAGATGTAAGCAAGAGGAAGGTTATGCCGATTTTAGAGTTCTTGTTGACAAAAAATGGAAAAAAGCAAAAAGTAATTTTATTAGGTTCTGGAGCTTTGTCCATAGGACAAGCAGGAGAGTTTGATTATTCTGGATCTCAAGCTGTAAAAGCTTTAGAAGAGGAAGGTCTTGAAGTTATAATTATTAACCCGAATATTGCTTCTGTACAGACTAATAAAGGGACAAATAAAAAAGTGTATTTGTATCCTATAACGCCTTTTTGGGTTGAAAAAATTATAAAGATAGAAAAACCTGCAGCTATTATATCAAGTTTTGGTGGGCAAACATCTTTGAATTGTGTTATAGCTTTGGGAAAAAGTGGTGTGCTTAAAAAGTATAACGTTAAAGTTTTGGGAACTCAAGTGGACTCGCTTGAACTTTCCGAAGACAGAGAGCTTTTTGCTCAAAAAATGAAATCTATTGGTGTGCCTATTGCAAAAAGTCATGCTGTATCTACGGTTAAAGAAGCTTTAGAAACTGCTCAAAAAATAGGGTACCCTGTTATAACTAGGTCTGCATTTGCGCTTGGAGGGCTTGGTTCTGGTCTTGCAAAAAATGAGACAGAATTAAAAAAACTTACACAAGCAGCATTGATGACAGCTCCGCAAGTGTTAATAGAGCGATCATTGCACGGTTGGAAAGAAATAGAATATGAAGTGATGCGTGACAAAACAGGAAATACTATAACTATATGCAACATGGAAAATTTTGACCCTATGGGTATTCATACAGGGGATTCTATAGTTATAGCTCCGTGTCAGACAATAAACAATACAGAAAACAATATACTAAGGGATACTGCAATTAAAATTGCTCAAAGTGTAGGCGTTGTTGGGGAATGTAACGTTCAGTATGCTTTAAATCCTAAAGAATATGGTTTTTATGTTATAGAAATTAATGCAAGACTTTCACGTTCTAGCGCTTTGGCAAGTAAAGCAACAGGTTATCCTATTGCTTATATAGCTGCAAAAATTGTTATAGGATTTGATTTGCTTGAACTTAAAAACCCTGTTACTGGCACAACTTCAGCATTTTATGAGCCATCTTTAGATTATGTTACTTTAAAGGTCCCTCGCTGGGATTTAAGTAAATTTAATGGAGTGTCAAAAAATCTTGGCACTCAAATGAAGTCTGTAGGAGAAGTTATGGCTATAGGCCGAAACTTCTGCGAGGTTATGCAAAAAGCATTGAGAATGGTAAATGAAAATGACAACGGCATAATGTCAAACGTTTTTAATAACGCTAGAGATGAAGAACTTGAAAAAGAACTTTTATCTCCTACAAACTTAAGAATTTTTGCTATATACGAGTCGTTTAAAAGAGGCAAAACAATAGAATATATATATGAAAAAACAAATATAGATTATTGGTTTTTGTCACATATTTTATATTTGTCCAAAATTGAAAAAAGTTTGTTTGGTTTTTTTGAAAAAAATTTTGTTAAACAGGACATGTTTACTGCTAAAGATATTTACAATGCTTTTAAGCAAATACCAAAAGAACATTTGCAGCGTCTTAAGTCAAGAGGGTTTTCTGATTTTCAACTCACAAAAATATTTTTATTTGCTTGTTTGAATTCTAAGATAAAGCTAAACATAAAACAAATAAGAACTTTATCTTTTGGGATAAGAAACTTAAGAAAAAAAATAGGTATAGTGCCTGTTGTAAAACAGATAGATACCACTTCATCTGAATATCCTACAAAATCAAATTATTTGTACCTCACTTATGATGGAATATATAGCGATATCTCTTCTAAGAAGAATTATAAGAGTATTATAACTTTAGGTAGTGGCAGTTATCGTATAGGAAGCAGTTTAGAGTTTGATTGGTGTTCTGTAATGACAAGCGATTATTTTAAACATAAAAAGCATGATAGTGTTATTATAAATTGTAATCCTGAAACGGTCTCAACAGATTATAGCGCTTCTGATAGGCTCTATTTTGAAGAACTTTCTTATGAAAGAGTTTTAGACATTATAGATATTGAAAACCCCAAAGGTGTAATAGCATGTATGGGAGGTCAAAACCCTAATAATTTAATTGTGCCTTTAAGCGAGGCAAAAGTTAATATTTTAGGGCATAGTCCAAAAAGTGTTGATGGAGCAGAAGATAGGGAAAAATTTTCTGCAATGCTTGATAAGCTTGGCATAGACCAACCAGAATGGACATCTGCTGTTTCTTTTGCCGAAATAGACAAGTTTATAGGTAAAGTAGGATTTCCAGTATTGATCCGTCCTAGTTTTGTTTTATCTGGAACGTTAATGAATGTTGCAAATGATAAGGCTGGCTTAGATTATTATTTGTCACTTACAAAAGATATATCTAAAGATTATCCTGTAGTTATTTCTAAATTTATTCTTGATGCAAAAGAAATTGAGTGTGACGGTATTGCTAAAAATGGGGAAGTAATACTTTCTCTTGTTAGTGAACATATCGAAAATGCAGGTGTACATAGTGGGGATGCAACAATGGTCTTTCCTGCTCAGAAAATATACATCCATACTGTAAATGTTATAAAGGATATAGTTAGAAAGATAGTAAAAGGTCTTAATTTAAATGGACCTTTTAATGTACAGTTTATAGCTAAAGATAATGATGTTAAAGTTATTGAATGTAATGCAAGGGCTTCAAGATCTTTTCCGTTTATTTCGAAAGTTTCTGGTTTAAACTTAGCAGGACTTTCTTGTAAAGTAATGAACAATGAAAGGGTTAAGAAAATTTTGTTAGATGAAAGTGAAATTGCTCATGTTGGAGTTAAAGCTTCTATGTTTAGCTTTCAAAGGTTAGATGGAGCTGACCCTGTTGTTGGTGTAGAAATGGCTTCTACTGGCGAAGTTGGTTGTTTGGGTGAGAAGTTTGACCATGCTATGCTTCTTTCAATGGAAGCAACTCAAATAAAAAAACCTCTAAAAGGTATTTTGTTAAGTACTGGCAGAGAGAAAGATAAAGTTAAGTTTATGGAAGTAATAGACAATCTTTACAAACTGGCCGTTCCTGTATATGCTACAAAAGGAACTGCAAAATATCTTGAGGATAGAGGTTATAAAGTAAATGTTGTACATTGGAACAGGAACCCACGAGCTATAGACATTATAATTGACGGTAAAGTTGATTTTGTTATAAATATTAATAAAAATTTAAGTGTAGATGAGCTTAACAATAATTCTGAAATTAGAAAAACAGCAGTTAAGTGCGGATGTTCAATACTTACAAATTTAGAGAAAGTAATAGCCTATTTAAGAGCTTATGATTCTTATGAAGAATTACAAAATTTAGAAAATTGTATTACATTATAAATTTACTGTAATGTATTATAAAAGGATAAATATATGTGCGGCATAATTGGTGTTGAAAATAATGAGAATGCAGCTGTTTTAGCTTCTGCAGGAATGATTACTTTACAACATAGAGGTGAGGAATCTGCAGGAATTACAATTAGTGGTAAAGAAAAAATGAAAACTTTTACTGCTATGGGTCTTGTGTCTAGAATTTTTAATGAAGATATTTTATTAAACAAACTTTCTGGAACGGCCGCTATAGGCCATGTTAGATACACAACTTCAGCAAAAAGCTCTTTAATTAATGCACAACCTTTCCAAATGGCTTGTATTCATGGAAATATTGCAGTAGCTCATAACGGGAATATAACAAACTTCTCTAAAATTAAACATGAGCTCTTAAAAAAGGGTGCAATTTTTAACCATACTTCTGATACTGAAATATTGTTACATCTTATTGCTATGTCTAAGGGAAATTTAGCAGATATAGTTGCAAGTTCAATGCGTAAATTAGAAGGAGCGTTTTCTCTGGTTATTCTTAGAGGTAAAACTCTTATAGGTGCAAGAGATGAACATGGTTTTAGACCTTTAGTGCTTGGGAAAATAGACAATTCATATATAATAGCTTCTGAAAGTGCTGCTATTGAAGTTATAGGCGGTACTTATATTAGAGATATAAAGCCTGGAGAAGTTATAGTTATAGAAAAAGGAAAAATACAAAAGTCGTTTTTGTATAAACAATCAAAAAAACAGAATACTTGTATATTTGAGCAAGTTTATTTTTCAAGGCCAGACAGTATAATGTTTGGCAAAACTGTTAAAGAAGCAAGAGTTAAAATGGGGCAATTTCTTGCTTTGCAAATGAAAGATATAAAAGCAGACATTGTTATGCCTGTGCCAGATACAGGATACTTTGCAGCTTTAGGTTTTGCAAGAGCTTCAAACATACTTTTTGAAAATGGTTTTGTAAGAAATCATTATGTTGGACGTTCTTTTATAAAACCATCACAAAATTTAAGAGATGTAACTGCTAGGCTTAAACTACGTCCAATAAAAGAAGTTGTAAGTGGCAAAGAAATAATTTTAATAGATGATTCTATAGTTAGAGGAACAACCTCAAAAAGACTTATAAACCTTTTAAAAGAATATGGTGTAAAAAAAGTTCATTTTGCGATATCTTGTCCTCCAGTTGTAGGGTCTTGTTATTACGGTATAGATACGCCAGATAAAGAGCATTTGATTGCTGCAAATAATTCTGTAGAAAAAATAAGAAAATATTTAAGAGTTGATAGTTTAACTTTTTTAAGTTTAGAAAATCTTGTTAAAGCTTGTTCTTATGGAGATAAAAAGGAGGACGTGTTTTGCAAATCGTGCTTTACTGGAAAGTATTTGACGAAAATTTCAAAGAATAAATATAAGGAAGACTGTTAAAATGGCAAAGTATATTTTTATTACCGGTGGGGTTGTAAGTTCTTTAGGTAAAGGGATTTCTGGAGCAAGTATAGGGAAACTTCTACAACTTCATGGGTTTAAAGTTAATATGATAAAGTTTGATCCTTATATCAATGTTGATCCAGGTACTATGAACCCGTATCAGCATGGTGAAGTGTTTGTTACAACTGATGGTGCAGAATCTGATTTAGATTTAGGTACTTATGAAAGATTTTTAGATGTTTATACTAGCAAAGCCAATACAAATACAGCAGGTGATATTTATAAAACTGTAATAACAAAAGAAAGAAGAGGAGATTATGATGGGGATACTGTTCAAGTTATACCTCATATTACAGACGAGATTAAAAAACGTTTTGCAGCATTAAAAGACGAGTGCGATATATCTATAATAGAAATAGGTGGAACTGTTGGAGATATTGAAGGGCTTCCTTTTATGGAAGCGGCAAGGCAGTTTCAATTAGAAAATAAAGCAGAAGATATTCTTAGCGTACATGTAACTCTTGTCCCTTACATTGCAGGAGCGCATGAGTTAAAAACAAAACCTACTCAACATTCTGTTAATAAACTTAGAGAGATAGGTATTTCTCCAGATATGATTATTTGCAGAACAGAACATCCATTAGAGGAATCTTTAAAGAAAAAAATTTCACTTTTTTGCAATGTAAAACAAAATTGTGTCGTAGAAGCTATGGATGTTTCGTCAATTTATTATATCCCAGAAACTTTGTACAATCAAAAAGTGGACACTTTAATAATGGAAAAACTTAATATAAAACCAAAATCGAAGTTTGATAAAGCTTGGTTTACAAAAATAAAATCTTTGAGTGATCATAACAAGATAGTTAAAATTGCAGTTGTAGGAAAATATGCAGACTTAAAAGATGCTTATAAATCCGTAGATGAGTCTTTAAATATAGCAGCTGCAGAATTAAAAGCAAAAGCAGAAATTCATTATCTTGGAGCAGAAGACAAAAGTTTACTTAGTAAGCTTAAAGGGTATGATGCTATTTTAGTGCCTGGAGGGTTTGGAAATAGAGGAATAGAAGGTAAAATTAAAGCTATAACTTATGCTAGAGAAAATAAAATACCGTTTTTTGGCATATGTCTTGGAATGCAATGCAGTGTTATAGAAGTAGCAAGAAATTTAGCAAAACTAGACGATGCAAATTCAACAGAGTTTGATGAAACAACAAAACACCCTGTAATAAAAATTCTTGATGAACAAAAAGATGTTAAGTATAGAGGCGGGACTATGAGGCTGGGAAATTATAAATCTGAAATCAAGAAAAATACTTTAGCTCATGATTTATATAAGTCTAATGAAATACAAGAAAGACATAGACATAGATATGAAATGAATCCAGACTTTGTTGAAACGTTAGAAAAATCAGGGATGACAGTGAGCGCATATCATAAAAAAGTTTTACCTGAAATAGTAGAAATTAGAAACCATCCATTTTTTATAGGTGTGCAGTTTCACCCAGAGTTTGGTTCTAGACCAATGAAAGCACACCCTATTTTTAAAGGGTTTATTACTGCTGCTCTAAAAAATAAATAAAAAGATAAAAACATATACCGAACGTAAATCACAAAAAATTCACAAAGTTTTAATTTTCAATGCCCTTATAATGGAGCACAAATACTACAAGTCCAATTTGGTATAAATGGCAAAATTGCAGAGCTAGATGGAGGAGAAGTTATATGGAAAAAACGAAAACCCCTTATTATTTAATTGACGAAAAGAAGTTATTAAAGAATCTTAAAAAAATAGAATATGTAAAAAAGCAAAGTGGAACAAAATCTGTTTTAGCATTAAAATGTTTTTCTACTTGGTCAGTTTTTAGTTTGATGAGTCAATATATGGACGGAACAACTAGCAGCTCTTTGTATGAAGCAAAACTTGGGCATGAATATTTTGGTAAGGAAACGCATGCTTTCAGTGTTGCTTATTGTAAAGAAGATATAGAACATTTAAAAAATATTTCAGACAAACTTATCTTTAATTCTGTTTCTCAACTTAAAAGATTTTATAGTGAAGTAAAACATTTAAAAGTTGGACTTAGAATAAATCCTGGCTTTAGTTACTCTCATTTTGATTTAGCTGACCCTGCAAGAAAATATTCAAGGTTGGGAGTAACTGACCAAAAAGAAATTATGCAAGTTTTAGATAAAATTAGTGGCGTTATGTTTCACTATAATTGCGAAAATGACAATTTTAAAGATTTTAGTAATATGCTAGATAGACTAGCATTAAAATATGAGTCAATTTTAAATAAAGTTGAATGGATTAGTTTGGGTGGGGGAGTATATTTTACTAAAGAAGGATACCCTATAGACAAATTTTGTAAAAAACTTAAAAGTTTTAGCGAAAAATATAATCTTCAAATATATTTAGAACCAGGTGAAGCTTCTATTACAGACAGTTGTGAACTTGTTACAACAATTCTAGATATTGTAAAAAACGAAAAAGATATAGCAATAGTTGATGCTTCTATAGAGTCACACATGTTAGATTTGCTTATATATAGAATACAAGCAAAAATTAACGCAAAAGTTGGCAAAAATGAATATATAATTGCAGGAAGATCTTGCCTTGCAGGGGATATTTTTGGAACATATAAACTTGCAAGTAAACTTAAGATTGGGTCTACTGTACGTTTTGCAGATGTTGCAGGTTACACAATGGTTAAAAAAAACTGGTTTAATGGACTAAAAATGCCTTCTATTGTAGTTAAAAGATTAAATGGAAAAGTAGAAATTATTAGAAAGTTTTTATATAATGATTTTTTAAAAAGTTTATCGTGATAACTTGTTAAAATTGTGGAGGGAATCTATAAAAAATGGGAAAAAGAAATGTACTTCTTGTCGGAGCAGGCGGGGTTGCTCATGTTGCTGCTCATAAACTGGCTCAAAACAATGACTTGTTTGGGAATATTTTTATAGCGTCTCGCTCAGTGGATAGCTGCAAGCAAATCTTAGAAAGCATAGAACGTAAACACAATTATAAAAACACTTCAAAAAAGATACAAATTAGACAAATTGATGCTTTAAATGTTCCTGATATGATAAAGCTAATAAGGGAGCTTAATATTTCTATCACTATAAATTTGGCTTCAGCTTTTTGTAATATGTCTATTTTAGAAGCGTGCATAGAAACGGGTGCTGCTTACATAGATACTGCAATTCATGAAGAGCCAAATAAAGTTTGTGAGAACCCACCATGGTATGCTAATTATGAGTGGAAAAGAAAAGATCGTTGTAAAGATAAAGGCATTACAGCTATTTTAGGTGCTGGTTTTGATCCTGGTGTTGTAAATGCGTATGTCACCTATGCAAAAAAACATTTTTTTGATGTAATAGATACAATAGATATTATGGACGTAAACGCTGGTAGTCATGGTAAATATTTTGCTACTAACTTTGACCCAGAAATAAACTTTAGAGAGTTTGTGAAAGTCTGGACATGGATAAATAAAGAGTGGGTTTGTAAGCCCATACATTCCGAAAAAAAGGTTTTTGATTTCCCTGTAGTTGGCCTTCAAACTATATATTTAACTGGTCATGACGAGTTGCACTCACTTTCTAAAAATATTGAGGCAAACTCAATAAGGTTTTGGATGGGCTTTAGTGATCATTACTTAAACGTTTTTAGCGTGCTTAAAAATTTAGGTCTTTTGTCAGAAAAACCAGTAAAAACTGCTGAAGGTTTAGAAGTTGTACCTTTAAAAGTTGTAAAAGCTTGTTTGCCTGACCCTAAAACGTTGGCTCCTAATTATGTTGGCAATACTTGCATTGGAGACCTTATAGTTGGTATAAAAGATGGAAGAAAAAAAGAACTTTTTATCTATAATGTTTGTGATCACAAGACTTGTTATGAAGAAGTTGAGTCTCAAGCTATAAGCTATACAGCAGGCGTGCCTGCAGTTGCTGCTGCAATCTTGGTTGCAAGAGGAGATTGGGATATCAAAACTATGGTAAATGTTGAAGAACTTAATCCAGACCCTTTTATTGATTTGCTTAAAGATATAGGCCTTCCAACAGAAACTATCAAAGTTAGCTATTCTAAGAAAAACTCAAAAACTTCAAAATAAAATTATCAACCCACCAAATAGCACCTTACAAGACTATCTTGTGAAGGGGGCTATTGGTACTAATTATGGAAGTAGTGTTAGAAAATAACATTTCGTACTCTTACCTGTCAGTTTCTAATATTAACTTATAAAAGTCGCTTACTTGTCTGTTCCTCTGCCTACTTATCACAAATAACTCTACTCTAAATAAGCTAAAAATAATAAGAACGTGTTAATAGTTTGAAGCTAATTTTTTCTAAAAGGTTGGGCAAAATTTTGGTCAAAAAAACATCTGCCTTTAAGTGTTTAGAATTTGAAAAATAAAAATACTGTGAAGCAGATTGTTAGGGACTTTGAAGCCAAGAAGAGAAAAAAAATTTGTCCGATAATATATATTATGTTAAGTACGATACGTTTTTAGGCTGCTTGCTTTAGTTTAAAGAAGTTAATCAATGTTTTGGAAATTTATACTTATAAATAAAGAAAAATTACATCAAAGTAACAAAATACTTTAACATTTTAATAATATCAAGGTATTTTTATTTCAATTTTTTTGATAGTTAAAAAAATTTAATAACTATTGACATTAAATTGTGTGTAAAAATAAACTAAAGAATGATTTTTTTTGTAGTAACCGGATATGTCCGGCGGTTATGTTGACACCTCTTTGTCTTTGTGGAAGTTTAAAAGAGAAACTGGCTTATATTTCGACTTAGAAGAAGGTGTTTGTTGGTTTACACAGCGCAAATAAAGCAGGTCTTAGTTTTAGATTATATCGAATATAGTGAACTAGAAATGGCTCATGAGAATAAAGATGCAAATGTTGATCACACAATTTGTGGTATAAAAACAGGTCAGGCAAAGTAAAAATTTAAAGTTCACCCTCACGCAAAAATGAGGGTGAACTTTTTTAAACTTTATTTTATTACCTGTTTTTAGGTTAAATTTTGAATTTGAGACCAGTTTTAATTCCAATTGAATGGTCGACATTTGTTAAACGAGCATGTTCAAGTGGGCCATGATATTTACCTACATCTGTTAGTATGGAGATATATTGAATGTAATCATAATAAATACTTAAAAATATACGCGTTTTTTCGCTAAGTTTAAATTCATTTCCTAATTCTGCACCTAAGTATAAGCTTCCCTTTCTTTTATACTCCCAAAGGCTACTATCGTTGTAATAATTAGCTTTTCCTAATAAATCGTCCTTAAGGATAAAATTGTAACCGACATTGCCTTTTAAATATATGCCAGAAAGAGTGTCAGATTTAATAGGATTTATTTGTACTGCCAAATATAATGGCAGCATATAGAGATCTCTATATGCCTTACTATTTAATTCATCGGGTGCTGTATCTACATACATAATACCAATTCCTCCACCTGCAAATGGATCTCCATTAGGATTAGGAGTTTCAACGATCCCATACATTGCACGTATTGATCTCTGTATAAGTTTTGTGCCAACACCAAATTTAATATTTTCAAGTTTTGTATTAATAAAATTAAGATCGTGCATGTATTCCAAACCAAAAGAACACATATATCTCTGTTTCCAGAAATCGTCTGTTAAACTTGTATCTGCCAATTGTTTTAGAAAAGTTAGTCCCTCTGGTTGATATGCTGATGGAAAGTTTTTTTCATCAAGCAAAGTGGCTCTGGAAAGAAAACTTGCACCAAGGTTAATATTGATTTCACCAAAGTCAGATGCATTTGTAATGATAGGTAAAAATAAAAAGCAAATGCTAAAAACAAGTGTTAAAAGTTTGCTAATTAATGCCATTTTTAAAATCTCCTTTTTACAAAATATTATTTTTAACTAAAGTTTCTGCTATTTGGACTGCATTTAAAGCAGCTCCTTTTAAAAGATTGTCTGAAACTATCCAAAATGTTAATGCATTATTTTTTGTTGAAATGTCAGCACGAATTCTACCTACATATGTTGTTTGCATATTTTCTGCAAATAGCGGCATAGGATATTTTTTACTTTCTGGTTCATCTAAAACTTGTATACCATCTGCTTTTGACAGCAATTCCTTTGCCTGCACAGGAGAAAGAGGTTTTTCTGTTTCTATCCAAACACTTTCTGAATGAGATCTAAGTACAGGTACTCTAACGCATGTAGCACTTACCTCTATAGAATTGTCGCCCATAATTTTTTTAGTTTCATTTGTCATTTTCATTTCTTCTTTTGTATAACCGTTATCTGTGAAAATGTCTATTTGAGGTATTAAGTTAAATGCTATTTGATACTGAAATTTGTTTGGTTGTGGTAAAGTTTCATCTTTTGCCCAAGCTTTTGTCTGTTCTGTAAGTTCATTTATACCCTTTTGTCCAGCACCAGAAACAGATTGGTATGTAGAGACAATTACTCTTTTAATTTTTGCAAAGTCGTGTAGAGGTTTTAATGCTACCACCATTTGAATTGTAGAACAGTTAGGGTTTGCTATTATTTTTTTATCTTTATTTAAATCGTTAGGATTAACTTCAGAGACTACTAAAGGTACATTTTTGTCCATTCGCCAAGCACTCGAATTGTCTATAACAAAACAACCATCAGCTGCAAAAAAAGGAGCGATTTCTTTAGAAATTTCAGACCCTACGCTAAACAAAGCAACATCAATACCTTTGCCACTATTTTTTGTAAGTAACTCAACTGTAATTTCTTTACCATTAAATGTCAAATTTTTACCAATAGATCGCTCTGACGCTAAAAATTTTATGCTTTTTATAGGGAAATTTTTACATTCAAGCATCCTTGCCATTTCTAAACCTACAGCGCCTGTTGCACCAACTATAGCCACTTTATAATTCTTCATCCTAGCTTCTTATTCCTCTCATCCCTAATTTATTCTGCATAATTAACAAAAACGCAAGTATATATACTTTAGTTATTATATATTAAATTTTGATATTTATAAAATAAGCATTGAATCCCCATAAGAGAAAAAACGATACTCTTTATTAATAGCTTCCTCGTATGCTTTTAACATTAAAGTTCTGGAAGAAAAAGCGCTTGCCATCATAAGAGGAGTAGACTTTGGTAAGTGTAGGTTTGTTAAGAGAGTATTTATTACTTTGAATGTGTACCCTGGATATATAAAAATTGAGGTTTCACCTGAAAAATCTTTTATAAAAGTTTTCCCATTCTCTACAAAACCAGTAAAATTTGCTATTGATTCTATTGCTCTTGTGCATGTAGTGCCTACTGCAACTACTTTTTTGTTGTCTTTAATGGAATTATTTATAATTTGTGCATTTTCTTTATCTAAAACAAATTTTTCAGGAAGCATATTGTGATTGCTTAAATTGTTTGAAGTTATAGGTTTAAAAGTACCCCAACCTACATGCAATGTTAATTTTGCAATGTTTACTCCTTTATTTTTTAGAAAATTTAAAGTTTCACCTGTAAAATGTAGTCCAGCTGTAGGTGCGGCAATTGCGCCTACATTTTTAGCGTATACTGTTTGATATCTTTCTTTATCAAAATCAGACATTGTAATAGCTAAACCATTTTTTCTATCTATGTAGGGTGGTAATGGCATAAGACCATACTCTTGGAGAAAAGCTAAGATATCAGATTTGTTAAACTTAACTAAAGTTTTACCATTTTCCTCTTTAGAAAGTATTTCACACTCATACCCCTTTTGAAAATAAATTTTTTTGCCAATACCTATAAATGGTTTAATTAAAACATTGTATTCTTTTTCATTTTGACACGGATCAAGGAAAAGTAATTCAACCTTACCACCACTAACTTTTTTCCCAAATATTCTGGATGGTACTACTTTAGTTTCATTAAGAATTATGCAGTCTTGACGATTAAAATATTCAACTATATCTGAAAAATTTTTATGATAAAAATTTCCGCTTGTCCTATCCACAATAAAAAGTTTAGAATCTTGTCTGTTTATGGTTGGCGTTTGGGCAATAAGTTTATTAGGTACATTGTAATTATAATTTGATAAGTCTAAATCTTCATTTTTCATTTTAAATATTTTCAAAATAGGCGCTGCTCTTTCCCCCTCCTTTTCTCCCTCTTACCCTTACAACATCACTCTGCTCCTTAAACTAAGATCATCTCTCAAACAGCTTACTTGCTAACATAGTCAGCCTTTCTCGCTGAATGTATTTTAAATAAATAATAAAAAATCAGTCAGATCCAGATTTTGAATAATTCACAGTTTCAATTTTTGTTTTAGGATAAAAATGAAGTAAAATTTTTTTATATGTTTTACCTTTTTCTGCCATACCTTTTGCTCCTTCTTGACATAGACCAACCTTGTGTCCCCAACCTTTCCCTTTAAAATAAATTTTATCGTTTTTAACTTTTATAGAGTCAAAAGTGTGACTTTTTATTTTCCAAGCGTCAACTAAAGTCCTAAACTTATAGGCATTTAACTTTATTTTACCTTTACTGTGTGTTATTTCTAACTCTTTAGCAGCTTTTGCTGAAGTTTTTCCTTTAATTTTGATTTTTTTAATTTTACCTATTTTATTGTTTTGAGAAAGTTTTTCATGTATAAAATGTTCATCTAAAGTTTGTTCCCATTTTGTGTATGGAGCGTTGCGACAATATCCACACTTTGCTCCTTTCAACCAAGGAGGTATATTTTTCCAACTCCAAACATATTCTGGTGTGTCTGTACGGCCACCGCAGCTTGCATGAAAAACTGCTTGTATAACGTTATTTTCATATGTTAAAACTTCTTTGTTTGTTTCTTTAACTGCTTGGTTGCTTAAGTGCGCTTGAGAGCTAAGTCCGCCATAAACTTGGCAATGTGTTCTAGAGCATAAATTAAAACCTTGCTCCCTGTGTTTGTTTAAATTAGCAATTGTGTAAGTTCTACTGATTACAGCTTGCGCTTTTAAAGCTTCAATTGGCCAAGAAGTGCTAACTTCTTTAGGAAGTACTCCTTTTAAATACTCCTCTATAGGCAAAACATTTATAATAGTCATTTTATTTTGTGATTGTTTGATATACAAATACCCTTGATAGTACTGAGAGTTAGCAAAAATTACATCGTTTGACGGTAATATTTTAATGGGAGAGCGCAAAGTATAATTGTTTATTTTTATGCCTTTAGAGGTACAAATCAAATTTATCACCCCTTTTGAAAATTTTAGTTTTTTGCCAGTATTCTCTTCTTCTATTATAAAGCTTTTTGAACATCCTAAAGTTGCAGAAGAAACGTTTACAAATATGCCAATATTAACGTCTTTATTTACATAGTCTAGTGCGTATAAACTTTTATGCAGTAAAATTACAAATATAAACAGTATTGGTATTACCCGTTGTATATTTTTAAAAATCATTTATTCTCAAATCTCTCTTTATAGGATTTATTGCAAGCACAATACTTTTGTGTGTAATAACCTTTCTGTTTTAGTTCGTTTTTCCCTTCATAAAAAAATTCTCTAAAATCTGCATAAAGAAATTTCACTAAATATTGTGATGATATATTTTCAGAAATTTGTTTAACTAGGTCATGTTTTTGATAAGGACTAGATAATAGCGAAGTAGTAAAAAAATCAAAATTGTTTGACTTTGCAAATAAAGCTACTTTTGCTAAACGCAAACAGTAACAAAGTTTACAGGTTTCTAAACTTTCTTTTTCCCAAATTTTATAATTATAAACAAAATTTTGGTGTTCATAAAAAGTAATGTTAAGTTCTTTTGCATACTTTATAGCAGAGTCTTTTCTTTTTTTATACTCATCAAAGTCCCAGATGTTTGGGTTGTACCAGTAAAAAGAAACATTGTAATTAGTATGTAATACTTTCATACTTGAAGCAGAGCATGGAGCACAACAAATATGCAATAAAACTTTATTTTGAGACTTATTCATAATCTAAAGTAATTCTTTTTGTAAGTTTTTAGGAGGTTCTGCACCAATATGCTTGTATCCAGCTTCTGTTACAATTCTACCTCTTGGTGTTCTGGCAAGAAAGCCAGACTGTATAAGATATGGTTCGTAAACGTCTGTGATGGTGTCAGATTCTTCAGATATTGCTACAGCTATAGTATCAACTCCTACTGGACCGCCTCCAAATTTATTAACTAAAGTGTTAAGAATAAGTCTATCCATTCTATCAAGCCCAGCATTATCTACAGCTAAAGCATCTAACGCTTCTTTAGCAATATTTTTAGTTATTTTCTCGCCTTGTATTTGAGCAAAGTCCCTTACTCTTTTTAGAAGCCTATTTACAATTCTAGGTGTGCTTCTTGAACGTCTTGCTATTTCATGGCTTGCGTCTTGGTCTATTTCAATATTCATTATAGACGCAGAACGGTTTACTATTAGCGTTAAATCTTTTATATCATAAAATTCAAGGTGTTCTATTATACCAAACCTGTCTCTTAATGGGCTAGATAAAAGACCTGCTCTTGTAGTTGCACCTATTAGTGTAAAACGAGGTATAGATAGTTTTATGGTTTTTGCTGAAGGGCCTTGGCCTATAATAATGTCAAGTTCAAAATCTTCCATAGCAGGATAGAGAGATTCTTCAACTAAATGGTTCATTCTGTGAATTTCGTCTATAAAAAAAACGTCACCTTCAGAAAGATTAGTAAGAATTGCAGCTAAGTCCCCTACTCTTTCCAAAACTGGACCAGAAGTCATCCTCAAATTGCTGCCCATTTCTTTTGCAATAATATGCGAAAGAGTAGTTTTTCCAAGACCTGCAGGAGCATAAAATAGACAATGATCCAATGCCTCTTTTCTGTTTTTAGCAGCTTCTATAAAAACTTTAAGATTATTTTTTAACCTATCTTGTCCTATAAAGTCAGAAAGAGTTTGCGGTCTTAAAGAGTTTTCTATTCTATCTTCTTCTGCAAGTTTAGAAGATTCAACTATTCTTTCCAATTCTTCCATTAAGAGTCCTATTCTAATTATATATAAGTTACCAATGTCTAATAAGGTAATTATACAAAAGTTCTTTACGCGCTATAAAGTCCATTCTATTTTTACATAACCATTTCAAACTTGCAAGCAATATCTTTGTTTTCACTAAACACTATTGCCAAAAGTATTGGATTAGTGCTTATATACTTCTCATAATACTTATTTCCTCTTATTTGTTCCATAGCTTCTTTTAACATTTTACTTATATGTTTATCTTT
>JAISOG010000022.1 GCA_031275795.1 Candidatus Endomicrobiellum incisitermitis | reverse complement strand
AGAAAAGCTGCTGATTTCTATTTTGTTATTACAGAAAGAGAAAGTGGAATTAATGACATTATTTGCAGGAAGGATGTCTCTTATAGCATCACTTAAAACAGAATAAGCTCCATACACATCTGTTCCATCACCGTCAAGGTCAGTAAGTAAATTATTATTAATGATAACAGTATTAGAAGAAGCTTCGATAAGGGGTTTTAGAGCTACATTGGTATCGCCAGAAGCAACAGGACTAGAAACAAACGGATAATTAATCCCTCCGTATATGTCAGCGTCATTTCCTACATCAGAATGCATTACGATAGTATTTCCATTGGACTCAGCAGGGAAAGGAGACCAAGGGGAGTCGCCAGGACTTTGAACCCTGCCATTATCTGGTCCTAGGGGATCGTATATCCCATTTCCTGCGACTGAGTAGGTGGGAGAATTTGTGATGTCAATTTGTTGAGCAAGCAGACAGTTAGGAATTAATACGATAGAAGAGAAGAGAAGAGAAGAGAAGAGAAGAGAAGAGAAGAGAAGAGAAGAGAAGAGAAGAGAAGAGAAGAGAAGAGAAGAGAAGCTTTCTTAAAAGCGGTGGTAATAGTTTTTGACATAAATTTAAAACCTCCGTTATAAAGATAAACAGCAAGTTATAAATATAAGCAAGTATAAAGAAAAATTTTCAAAGAACTCTTTAAATAGTGGTTTGTGTTAAAAACAAGAATATTTTACAAATATTAAATTAAATTTGCAAATCATTGTAGTATCTGACAACATTGTTTGATATTTTTCATTTAATATATTTTGAAGTATCTTAAAATATATTATAATTTAGATAATTTAGTAGTAAAATTGTTTTAGGAGATGTTTATGAGCAAGTTAAATTTGAGAATATCTTATGCTGACACTGACCAAATGGGTATGGTATATTATGCAAACTATTTAAGATATTTTGAAAGAGGCAGAACAGAACTCCTTAGAGAAATTGGCATTAATTATAAAGAACTAGAAGAAAAAGGATTTTATCTTCCAGTATTAACTGCAGAATGCAAATATATTTCTCCAGCAAAATATGATGATGTAATTATTGTTGAAACAAGAATATATGAGGTAACAGCAGCAAGTATTACATGTTATTATGAAGTTAAGTTAGATGAAAAGCTTTTAGTTATAGGTAAAACTAAACATGCTTTTGTAAATAAAGATTTAAAGCCTGTAAGGATTCCAAAAGACATTAAAGAAATATTGGAAAAACATCTTGGATATTAAAAAAGATGTGGATACTTACTTTATGGCTCAAGCTTTAAAAGAAGCTTACAAGGCTTATAAGTGTAATGAGGTGCCTGTAGGGGCTCTAATAGTTAAGAATGGAAAGATAGTATCTAGAGGGTTTAATAAATGTATTTCTACGTTAGATCCTACAGCTCATGCTGAAATTGTTGCTTTAAGAAAAGCTGCAAAAAAGTTACAAAATTATCGTTTGAATGATTGTTGTATATATGTTACAATTGAGCCGTGTGTTATGTGTGCGGGAGCTCTAGTAAACGCTAGAATTAGAAAGATTGTTTTTGGTGCAATTGACATAAAAGCAGGTGCTTGTAAAAGTGTTTTTGAAATAGCTAATAATAAAAAACTTAATCACCAAGCAGAAATTGTTGGCGGTAAAGAACAATACTTAAGTTTAGAATGTGCAAATATTTTATGCAATTTTTTTAAGGAAAGAAGAAATAAATAATATTTTGGGGGTGAACAGGATTCGACGGGAGTGGTATAAATAATGACAGCAGGTCGGAGTTGGTCGATGGCTCCGTAAAAATCGACCGAAAAATAAACAACGATAAATTCGTTCCAATGCAAAGCGTTAAACCTTTTATGGGTTTTGGCGCAATGCCAATAGCTGCTTAATGTAGCTTCGTTTTACTTCTGACACCTGCTATGAAGATAAAACGACAAAAGCAGGTTAGTTTTAAGTGGCTTGTACCGTCAACTTAAAATAAAAATTAAACGGTGCTGATTTATAGCATAGTTCTGTTCGGAAATAGTGCTATAAACGAGAAATAATTCCGAACTAAACCTGTAGTGGTCTTATTTAAACATTTTCGGACGCGGGTTCAATTCCCGCCACCTCCACCATTTTTATATTTGTTGACAACTTTTTCTGTTACTAATATACTCACATTATCTATTTGTCTGTTAATTTTTAGATAAAATGGGGACAAATTTGCTGAAAACAAGAACGCTTTATAAAAAATGTATTTTTGTTTTTACAGTATTATTTCTAATATGCCTATCTTATAAATCTGTCTATTGTGAAGACGCATTTCTTGTTAAATGTATGAAAATTGCAGAATCTCGCGACCCTAAATTAATGGCTGCACATGAACAAGTTCAGCTTTCTAGGTCAAGAACTATTCGTGCAGCAAGGTCACTTTTTCCACAAGTTATGATTCAACATACAAACTCCAAAGGTAAAACTGCAATGGCTTCAGACATTAGCGGTTATGAATATATCGGAGAATCTTATGGAGTAAAAGCTGCTCAAGCTTTATATGAGGGCTATAGAACCAGAGGTTCTTATGAATACGAGTCTATGATGGTTACTGCTTCTAAGTATAATTACACAAAAACTCGTGAAGAGTTGTTTTCAAAAATAAAGTTAGCTTATTATGAATACTTAACATTAAAAAGAGAGGCTCAAACTTTAGGCAAAGCACACGAAATAGTTGTTGGACTGTTTGATAAGGTTAAAAAAGAATATAAAGCAAGAGCTATTTCACAGTTAGACTTATTAGAAGCAGAAAATTTTAAAGATAGAATAACAGATATGTATGAAGCGGCCAAAATAAATTATGATTTTTCAATAAAGAAACTTGTAAGTCTTGTTGGTATTATAGATATAAAAGATGTAAACGTCCAACCATTAGATATGCTTTCGGATAATGTGCCTGAAATTTCGTTTACCTTAGATAGCTTAATGGGCCTTGTTTTAACTAACAATTTAGATGTTCAGACAGCAAAAATTCAAACAGAAATGGCTGAGATGAAAATAAAAATAAACCGTTCTAAAGTTATTCCTAAATTCTATATTGAGGGTTTTTATGGTAGAAGCGGAGAAGCTTTTACTACAGCACCTCTTGATCTAACAACTTCTTGGAATGTTGTTGGTAAGCTTTCTTGGGGTTTGTGGGGTAACTCTTTAGAGGCTAGTTATACACAAGACAAAACTGATCCAAAAACAATAATCGATGCTAGTAAGAGAATAGATACTCAAACTCAAGATATAAAGTTTTCTTTGTTAGACGATTTAGAATATTTTGTTGAATCAAAGGAAAGTGATGTTAGTTTTAACCAAACAAATGCAGATTATGTTGAAACTTTAAAAACTAAAAGACTTGATACAGAAAAAGCATATAATGACTATTTAAATTCTTTAAATAATGCAAGAACTTTAAAAAAAGAAATAGCTTTAAGAGAAAGAAAGCTTGCGTTAATGAAAAAGAGAAATGCACTTTACGAAGTGCAAACTGTAAGTCTAATGGAAGAAGCTTGGAAATATGCAGAAGCTATAGCTTCTTACGCTAAAGCAACTTATCAAAATTATGCATCTGTAACTGAAATGGAAAAGCTTACATTAACACCTTTAAGGTAACATAGAGGGAGGATAAATTGGAAAAGTTAAAGTATTATTTTTATCTCATTATAGATAATGTTACTTTGTTTTTTGAGAGATTATTACTTAAGTATCCAATTTTTAAAAGTAAGAGAAATATTTACATTGTTGTTATAAGTTTAATTGTGTTATCTGTAGTTCTTTGTGCATCCCTGTTATTTTTTAAGAAAAACAAAAAGCAAGAACAAACACAAAACTTGATACAAGTTAAAGTAATGAATGTAGTCAAAAGAGATTTTAACGATGAGTATACTGTTATGGGGTCAATAAAAGGCGCTGTTGAAAATGATATGCGTTTTGAAATAGATGGCAGAATTGCAGCATATAACTTTAAAGAAGGCGACAAAATTGTACAAGGTGAAAATATTTGCTCTTTAGATCCAAAAGATGCCATGACAAAAGTAGCTTATGCTAAAAGTAAATATAAGAGCGATGAATCTGCTTATTTTTCAGCCAAAGAAAAATATAAAGTATACGAAGACTTATATAAGATGAAAGCTCTTTCAGCAAGCAAACTTTCAGAAACTAAATTTGAAATAGAATCTTCTGAGCTTAGGGCAAAAGCAGCAAAATCAGAGCTGGATCTTGCTGAATTAACTTTAAAAAAGACAAATCTTATTGCTCCAAGCGACGGAATTTTAGCAGAAATTATTGTAAAACCAGGTGAGTATGTTACTCAGCAAGATGTTGTATGTAAATTTATAAGTGAGCAAGGTACAAATTTTGAAGTTGACGTTCCAGAAAAAGATGTAAAAAAAATGAAAATAGGTCAGAAGGTTAAAATAATAAGTGATGCGTATGTGGATAAAGAGTTTGAAGGTCAAATTATAGAAATTGCGCCTATTGTTAAAGAAAGGACAAGAACATCAAATATTAAGATTAGTGTGGTAAATGATGATAAGCTTTTGCATTCTGGTATGTTTGCAAGAGGCACTATTTTTATAAAAGAACTAAAAGATATAGTGTTAGTGCCTACAGATAGTATAATTTCTTTAAATGATGTAACGTTTTTAATACCTGTAGTTGTTCCAGACTCAGTTCCTTTTGAAGGGACAGTTCAAATGAGACCTTGTGTTGTGGGCGATAAAGTTGGGGATCAAACTGTTGTATTGGAAGGTCTTAATATGGAAGATCTTGTTGTTGTAGAAACACAAGGACAACTTTCTGATGGCATAAAAGTTAAATTTCAAACTGTCGAGCAAGATGGGGATATACCTCTTTCTGAGTAAGCCAGACATTATTTTTCAAGATACAATAAAGAATGTATGATTGATATAGGAATAAAAAAACCAATAACTACTTTAATGATGGTTTTTGCGCTGATAATGTTCTCGTCAGTTATGACTACTAGGATTCCTGTTGAGTTAAATCCTAGTTCCAAAGCGGGAGTCATTAGCGTTATTACGCGTCTTAGAGGTGGTATTGCTTCCAGTGAAGTAGAAAAAAATGTAACTCGTCCTTTAGAAGAGGTATTTTCTGAGCTTGGTGGTTTAAGCGAAATGGTTTCTTCTTCAAAGGAGTCAGAATCTAATATTATGATGACTTTTCATCATAATATAGATGTGGATTTTGTTGTTATAGATATACGTGAAAAAATTGCCTTAGTAAAACACTTGCTTCCAAAAGAAACCGAGAAACCAATAATTGCAAAGTTTGAACAATCAGATTCTCCAATAATTATTATGGCTATGAGTTCAAAAAAGTTTTCTACTGAAGACCTTAGAAATTTAGCCGAAAAAACTATAAAAGAAAGATTAATGAGAGTTCCTGGAGTGGCAAATATTGAAATTGGCGGCGGCAGAGAAAGGAAACTTTTGATAAACATAGACAATTCTAAACTAATAGCTTATGGTCTTCCCATTCTTGAAGTTATACAAAAGATAAGTCTTTCAAATATATCAATATCAGCAGGTTCGATAGATCAAGACAACAGAAGTTTTGTAATTAGAGCTACTGGAGAGTATAATAATGTTGATGAAATAGCAAATACAGGTATTGCAATTACTCCTTCTGGTTCAATAATAAAAATAAAAGATATAGGTACGGTTAAAGATTCTTTTTATGAGACAACATCATTTTCTAGGCTTAATATGCAAGCTGTAGTATCTTTATATATTCAAAAAGAATCAGCGGCAAACACTATAAGCACTGCTAACGAAGCTGTAAAAGTTATAGATAAACTAAGAGGTGAAATAGATCCAAACATTGTTTTGACTGTTGTAAAAAATGATGCAGATTACATAGGCAAAGCAATTTATTCTCTTTGCGAAGCTTTAGTAGTGGGGGCAATATTACTTGCAGGAATATTATTTTTATTTATGAAAAATATTAGAAATGTAATAATAGTTGCTACAACTTTACCACTGAGTCTTTTTATGTCAATAGTTCTTATGCATTTTACAAATCAGACTTTTAATGTTATGACTTTAAGCGGACTTGCTATGGGTATGGCAAATGTTATGGACAATGCTATTGTTGTAATAGAAAATATTTCTTTTCATTACCATAGAAAAACTTATAAGACTAAAGAGGAGCTTGTTGTTAAAGGGACTCTAGAACTTTGGCAACCAATTTTTGCTTCAACGGTTACGACTATAGTGGTATTTTTACCTTTGGTGTTTTTGGATCCAGAAATAAGACAGCTTTATATGCCTTTTGGTTTAACAATTACGTTTGCATTAATAGCGTCTTTAGTAAGTACAATGATATTTGTTCCTCCTCAAATTTATAGATATCAAAATAATTTTGAGTTAGAGTTTCAAACTTGGTACGTAAAGATCCAACATGCATATATCAAAATATTAAAATTTGTTTTTAAGAGACAAACTTTTGTTTGGTTGTTAGTGTTTGTATGTTTTTTGTTTTCTATGAAAATCCTTCAAAGTAGAGACTCTGAATTTATGGATTCTGGCAATATAGATATGTTTAGAATAGGTATACAATTTCCACCTGCTACACGTATAGAAGTTTCAAATGAAATAGTAAAGAAAATGGAAACGAAGTTACTATCTTTTAAGGATGATGTAAAAAGAGTTTCTTCTAAAGTAGAAAAATTACATACGTTTATAGAAGTCACAGTTTACCAAGAAGCAGAACGTTTTAAAAATGAATTTCGTAAATTTTTTGGAGATTATTCTCCGGCATTTGTTTATTACCAAGATTCAAACACTTCAGGTACTAAAGAAATGTTTATAGATTTTTTTGGTCAAGACTACGATACTTTAAAACAACTTGCGTTTTCTTCCTCTGGAAAATTACAACAAGTTAAAGGACTTACAGATGTTAAGGTAAGAATGAGAGAAGATGAACCGGAGTTTAATCTTTTTGTAGATCATCATAAATTAGCTTTATTTGGGTTAGATGTAAATACTTTTGGAAATATATTGCATGCTAGTCTTAGAGGTTTAATAGCTACACAATATAGGAAAGATGGAGAACAAATAGAAACTATAGCAAGACTTAAGCCTGGTAGTGTAAAAAATATAAACGACGTGCTACTCTTACCTATTATTAATGCGAAAAAAGAAGTTGTTCGTGTTGGGCAAGTTGCAACAGCTCAACAAGTTAAATCTACTCAAGAAATTTGGCATAAAAATAAAAGACGTTTTATACAAGTGAGTGCAAATAGAGCCAAAATAGGTTTGACAACAGCAGCTAAGGGCATTAATCAAGCGTTAAAAGATATGAGTTTTCCTAAAGACTATTCTTTTAATCTTTCAGGCGATTACGAAAAAACAGTTAATAGTCAGGGGCAATTTATTTTAGCGATTGCTCTAACTGTTATTTTGATATTTTTTGTTCTAGCATCTATTTTTGAATCTTACAAACAGCCGTTTCTTACTATGTGTGCTTTACCTTTAAGTGTAATAGGAGTTGCATTTTCTCTATGGGCTTTTAAAAAGCCAATAAGTTTGGGAGTTTATATTGGTGTAATGATTTTATTTGGCTCTATTGTTTATGGATCCATTATTATTATAGATAAGATTAATCAAAGAAGAGTTGGAAGAACAAACATATTGAGAGTAATTTTTGAATCTTGTAAAGAAAGATTAAGGCCAGAACTTATAACATTTTTGATGAAGACTTTAGGCCTTTTACCTATGGTTTTAAGCAAAGACGATGTAGCATCAATGTGGAGGTCCATGGCTTTAACAGTTCTTTTTGGGACTCTTACTGGCACTATGCTTACACTTTTAATTATTCCAACTGCTTATTACCTTATGGAAAATCCAAGGAAAAGTTTTCGTGGCATGTTAAACAATTTAAAGTTTTTGAAGAAGTTTACTATGCCTATAACAAATAATTTTTTTAGTTTGTTAAGTAAAAAGAAACAACTTAGAATTCCAGGGATTGTTAAGAAAAAAATTGATGATCCAAAACCGTCAAAAATAAAAATTTAAAAAAAATTTTTGAGGAAACATTATGAGTATAGTGAAAATGTCTGTAGACAGGCCAGTTACGACAATTATGCTATTTTTATCTATTGGCCTTTTAGGTGTAATTTCTTATACAAGAATCCCTCAAGAATTGTTCCCGTCTATGGAATATCCTCAGATAACTATTGTTACAAAATATGATGGAGCAGGTCCTGAAGAAGCAGAAAAGTTAATTAGCAAAATGGTGGAAGAAACAGCAGGTACTGTAAAAGATATAAAAAGCGTTTCTTCTAATTCTAAAGAAGGAGTGTCTATAGTTACTTGCGAATTCCGTTGGGGTACAAATATGGATTTTGCTGCTATGGATGTACGTGAAAAAATAGACTTGATAAAAGAAAGCTTACCCAAGGATGCTTTAGATCCTGTAGTTTTAAAGTATAATCCAACTCAAGTTGAGGCTATGATGCTTTCTGTAAGCTATAAAAATGGCGATTCTTCAGCTCTAAAAATGGCTGAATTAAGAAGAATGGCAAAAAAAAATATTAAAGATGAACTTGAACGTGTTGAAGGTGTTGCAAAAGTTGAGCTTAGGGGTGGAGAAGAAAAGGAAATTTTAATTGAAATAGACAAAGGAAGGTTGCTTGCAAATCAAGTTTCTATAACAGAAATTATTACGTCGTTACAAAATGCTAATATAACTTACCCGGCAGGGACAATCAAAGAAGGTAAACACGAATATTTAGTAAAAACAGTTGGTGAATTCCAAACTGTAGATGATATAGCTAATATGTCTTTTTCTAAAACAGATAATAATACAGATAGAGCTAGAAGCTCTAAGAGAATTAAAAATGAAGTTCAAGATTCTGGCAGTAAGGTAGTTTTTTTAAAAGATGTTGCAGAAGTTAAAGAAGCTTTAAGAGATAGAAAAGGGTACTCTCGTTATGATAGTAAAGAAAATATTTCAGTAGGTATTTATCAGCAGTCAGGGTCAAATTTGATTAATTTATCAAAAGCTGTTCATAACAAATTAAAAGATATAAAAGAAAAATTTCCAGAAGATATAGATATTAAAATAACATCAGATCAGTCTGACTTTATTAAACAGTCCCTTGCAAATTTATACTCAAACGGTATCCAGGGTATACTCCTTTCATTTATACTCCTATACTTTTTTATGAAAAGTTTTATGGCATCAACAATAATTAACATAGCTATACCAGTTGCTTTATGTTCTACAACAAGTCTCATGTATTTTGGTGATATTTCACTTAACACTATGTCTCTTGGAGGACTTACCGTAGGTATAGGTATGGTGGTAGATAATTCTAATGTTGTTTTAGAAAATATTTTAATGTCGTTCCATAAACTTAAAAATGTGGCCAAAAAAGAAGCTATTTACGAAGCAACAAAAAGTTTAATAGCTCCAATTATGAGTTCTACATTGACATCTGTTGCAATATTTATACCTTTTGTTTTTGTTGCAGGTATGATAGGACAACTTTTTAAACAGCTTGCTTTAACAATTACATATTCTTTAATATCTTCTATATTTGCTGCTCTTTTTCTTGTGCCTCGTTTGTGCCTTACTGCAGATTTGTCAAAACAATCTATTACTGCTGGTATGGACATAATTAATAAATATTTTGCTCCAATATCTAAGAAAGTTTTGGATTATAGTATGAGTAAAGTTACTTTGATAGTTTTAATTTATACAGTTGTAGGTGTTGTATGTTTTATGTTAGTGCCAAAGGCTTTTATGCCTAAAGTTGATGAACGTCGTTTTGTTTTAAATATTACTTTACCTCCAGATACTCCCTTAGAAATAACAAATGCAGTGTCAAAGAGGATAGAAAATTTAATTTCTAAATACCAGGAAGTCAAGGATATTTCAGTAAGTGTAGGATCTACAGGCGACAATTCTGGGGTGGCATCTATAGAATCTTTGGGTACATATCAATCTAGAATCATAGGAATGCTTTATCATGAAGGACAGGATACAGATTCTTTAGTAGCAGATATTTCAAATGAAATAAGAAAATGGAATATTAAAGGACTTGAGACAGAGTTTATGACTCAACAAGGGCTTTTTGGTTCTGGAGTTGGAGCAGCTTCTGGACTTTTGATAGAGGTAAGAGGAAGTGATTTGGATATTTTAAAAGATTCTGCAGATAAAATACGTGAAATGATGAATAAAATGCCTCAAATTTACGGTATAAAATTAGATCCTCCAGATGAAGTCCCAGAATTAAGGATTATTGTAGATAGAGAGCGTTCTTCTATGTTTGGCCTTTCAACGCAAGACATTTCTGCTATGACTTTGGCTGCTATAAAAGGATTTGTTGCCACTAAACTTAAAAGGAAAGATGATGAATTAGATGTGAGAGTAAGAATGCGTCTAGAAGATAGAGACAAACTTGGCAAAGTAATGGAGATGACAGCATATTCTCCTTGGGGTATGACTGTGCAGCTAAAACAAATTGCAGATCCTGTATTTGTAAAAACATTACCTACGATAAAAAGAATTGAGGGAGAAAGAGCATATTTTCTTTCTGCAAACGTTAGGGGCAATTTTGCAAAAGCGGTAAAAGAAATACAAGATATACTAGATGTCAAATATAATAATGAGAAAGTTCATTGCGTTATTTCTGGAGAAATGCTTGCTATGAAAGAAGCCTTAACACAAGTTTCTTTTGCTTTAC
Source organism: Candidatus Endomicrobiellum incisitermitis (assembly GCA_031275795.1). GTDB lineage: Bacteria > Elusimicrobiota > Endomicrobiia > Endomicrobiales > Endomicrobiaceae > Endomicrobiellum > Endomicrobiellum incisitermitis. Next base: position 814 of record JAISOG010000022.1, on the reverse strand, counting down.
TGTTTGGAATTGTAATTATATTTATGATTTTAGCTTCAGAATTTGAATCTTTGTTTCAACCTATAATAGTTATGACTGCAATTCCGCTAGGTGTTATTGGAGCAACTTTTGCTTTGTTTGTTACTGGTCAATCTATAAACTCTATTTCTATGTTGGGTTTTATTATGCTTGTAGGAAACGTTATAAATATTTCTATTTTGTTAGTTGATAGGTTTAACATAATGTATGACGCTGAACTAAAAAAGACAAATGGCCAAAAACCTGACGTTTTAGTTTTAAAGAAAAATGTTGTAGATATAACAGTGCATCATGTCAGACCTATAGCCATGACAACTCTTACTACAATTACAGGGCTTATACCACTTGCTATAGGACTTGGTGGGCAAGGAGGGTCTACAAACCAGCCTATGGCCATAGCAGTTATTGGCGGGCTTTCTTTTGCTTTAGTTTTAGCATTGTTTTTTGTTCCATATGTTTACCTTGTAACAAAAGGTATGAGAAATAATACAAATGCGCAAAGAATATTCCCTATAAATTAGTGAATCATATTTGATGAAGAGAATTTAATAACATTAGTCTAATGTTCTTATCGGAGTTACCTCAAAGAGCGTTTTATGAGCAATAAACATTTAATATTGCAAAAGGGGTCTCTCTAAAAACCCTAATGCCTATAATTGCTGTGAATTTTTTGACAATGCAAGGCAAAAAACACAGGGTTTATCGTGTCATAAACACAAGTTTTTTAACGCAGCAGTGTCAAAAAAGGCATAGTAAGGATATGCGCTAAGGTTTTTAGACAGACCCCGTTCATTGT
>JAISOG010000013.1 GCA_031275795.1 Candidatus Endomicrobiellum incisitermitis | reverse complement strand
GGAGGCCATACATAGGGATAAATTATGATTACGAGGTTATAGGTAAAAAAGTAGAAGCAAAAACGATAGATATAGAATTACCAGCAGTAGAAGTAAGACGAGGGAGATTTAGTGGACAGATAGGAATAAAAAAAGAAATAGGGAAGTTTAACATAGATGGAAGTGTAATGGGTTATGGAGGGAGTAAAGAAGGAATAGATGCAATGTTGGAAGTAAAGTTTTATTTATAAAGAACGTACTAGTCTAAACTTATTTGGGTGTAAGGTCAAATAACAAGGATCTACATGGAAAATAAAAAAAAAAGATAAAGGAATATAAGGTTTCATGAAATTTCCAAAAACAAAGTTTTGATTATAAACTTTATGGCCAAACATTATAAGACGCATTTGATTTTTTGAAGCTCCCTTATCCAATTTTAAATTTAGAATTACAAAAATAGTAGTATTATAATTGTATTATTAAATGTTTATTACAAATGCTTGTGACAATCAAAACAAAAAAACTAGAGGATATTTGATTGATAAAGTATGGGCTTTGTTGTAAAATATGGTTGAGACAAAAGGCTTGGGGTTTAAAATGACAAAAATGTTTACTCCGAATGCAAGTTGGTTTTTGGAAAAGTTTTAAAGGAAATAAAATGAAAGGTGCTGTTATAATAGTAGCTGCAGGGTTAGGGAAAAGATTAGGATCAAAAGTTTCAAAACAGTTTTTAATGCTAAAGAAAAAACCTATGTTTTTATGGAGTGTAAAAACGTTTGCAAAGCTAAAATGTTTTAAGCAAATTATTGTAGTTGTACCTAAAAATGTAGTAAAAGATGTGTCTTTAAAATATAAAAATGTTTTTGAATGTGTTGCAGGTGGTAAAGAGAGGTTCGATTCTGTTAAAAATGGGTTAAAGATTGTAAAAAAAGATGTAGACTTTGTTGCTATTCACGATGGTGCAAGGCCGCTTATATCAAAAATAGACATAGAGTTAATTTTAAAAGAAGCACAAAAAACAAAAGCTGCTATTGCTGTAGAGCAAACAAAAGATACAATAAAAGTTGTATCTAAAAGGAATAAGATTATAAAAACATTAGACAGATCCACTTTAAAAAATGCGCAAACTCCTCAAATTTTTGAAGTAAATTTGTTAAAAAAAGCTTATTTTAAAAAAATACCGAAAAACATTACTGACGACTCAAGCCTTATAGAAAAATTAAATGTAAAAGTTTCTGCAGTAGAAACTAAGTTCCCAAACTTCAAGATAACGACAAAGCAAGACTTTCTTGTAGCAGAAAAATTGTTAGATTAAGGGGAAAAAAGTATGTATGTTGGATTAGGCTATGATGTGCACAGGTTAAAAAAGGGACGTCCTCTTTTTTTAGGTGGTGTTAAAATAGACAATCCTTTAGGTTTGGATGGTCATAGTGATGCAGATGTTCTACTTCACGCTTTAATGGACGCCTTGTTAGGGGCGTGTGGGTTAAACGATATAGGTCATTTCTTCCCAAACACGGACATGAAATTTAAAAATATTTCTAGCGTTTTTCTTTTAGAAACGGTGTATAAAGAATTAAAAAGGCGAAAGTTTTCTGTAAATAACGTTGATGTTACTATAATTGCACAATATCCAAAAATATATCCATTTATAGACGAAATGAAAAATGTGATATCAAAAACAATAAAAATAAAAAAAGAAAGGGTTGGCATAAAGGCGACCACAAACGAAAAAATGGGATTTTTAGGTAGAGGCGAAGGTGTTGCAGCTATGGCGATTGCAAGTGTAAAGAAGATGCAAAGTAAACACTAATAGTAATAGGTAGTGTTGTGACAATTAAAATTCATAATACTTTAACAAACACAAAGGAAGATTTTAAACCTCAACAAGAAGGTGTTGTCTCCATGTATGTGTGTGGAGTAACTCCTTATGATAGAGTACATTTAGGTCACGCAAGAGCATACATTGTTTTTGACATAATAAAACGTCACTTGTTGCAAAGAGGCTACGCAGTAACTCATGTTCAAAATTTTACAGATGTTGATGATAAAATAATAAAAAGAGCTTTAGAAAAAAACATAAGTCCATCACAATTAGCGCAAATTTATATAGATGACTATTTTGTTCAGATGGAGAAATTAAATGTTTTAAAAGCTCAAAAGTATCCTCGTGTTACGGATATGATCATTGAAATTGTTAACTTTATAAAAGAACTCGTTTCTAAAGAGTTTGCTTATGAAGTAGATGGAAATGTGTACTTTTCTATAGAAAAATTTAAAAGTTATGGGAAATTGTCAAAAAGAAAATTAGATAGCTTAAAAGTTGGTGCAAGAGTTAATGTTTGTGATGAAAAAACTTCAGTTTTGGATTTTGCTTTATGGAAAAAAACAAAAGAAAATGAACCTCAAGAAGTGTCTTGGGATAGCCCTTGGGGCAAAGGAAGACCTGGCTGGCATATAGAATGTTCTGTAATGTCTTCTCATTTATTAGGTGATACTGTAGATATACACGGTGGAGGTCAAGATTTAATTTTTCCTCATCATGAAAATGAAATAGCTCAAAGTGAAGCTAAAACTGGAAAACAATTTGTTAAATATTGGATACATAATGGTTTTGTCACAATAAACAAAGAGAAAATGTCAAAATCTTTGAACAATTTTTTTACTTTAAACACAATTTTTAAAAAGCATAACCCTAGAATAGTGCGTTACTATCTTCTAACTCAGCATTATTCTAGTCCGTTAGATTTTTCAGATGCTGGTTTAGATTCTGCAAAAAATGCTTTGCAAGGTTTAGATGATGCGTATTTAAGACTTGTTTGTAAAGCAAAAGAAATAGTCTTTGATGTAAAAGATAAAGATTTATTAAAGTTAAAAGAAGATTTTTTGTCAGCATTAGATGACGATTTTAATTCTGAAAAAGCACTTTCTTACTTGCATGAACTTAAAAGCATAATATTAAATGAACTATTTAACTCTAACAAAGAGAGGCTTGCTTCTTTAAGAAAACTGTTTGAAGATTTAACAGAAAAGTCTTTAGGAATTTTGCTTCCTCAAGAAAAAAATTTAAACGACGACTTAGAGAACCTTATGATAGAAAGAAACCAAGCAAGAAAAAACAAAAATTGGAAAGAATCTGATAGGATAAGAAACATTCTAAACGAGAAAGGATATAAAATAGTAGACAATAAAGACGCTACATCCGTGTTAGTTAAAAAGGTTTAATAACTTATTTTAGTTTGTGTTGTAATGTTGTATGTTCTAAATGTATAGTTTAAAATTCTGTTTAAAAGGCATTAAATGTACAATAAAAACATTGAAAAAGACACTTCGTTTCAAAATGTTGTGTTTGGTCGTAATGCAGTTAAAGAGCTTTTAAAAGCTAATAAACGTACTATCAACAAAGTTATGGTTTCAAAGACAGCAAGAGGTAACGTTGTTTCTGAAATTATAAGTATTGCAAAACAAAAGAATATAGCTGTGCATAGTGTTCCTCCGGAAAAACTAGATAAATTTTCGCAACAGTCACAAGGGATAGTCGCAGAAGTTTCGCCAGTAGTATATTTAGATCTTCTGAATTTAATAAATAAAGCAAAACAATCATTGAAACCTTTATTAGTAATATTAGACGGTATAGAAGATCCACACAATTTAGGCGCAATTATAAGAAACTGTGTTGCTTTTGGAGCTAATGGTGTAATAATACCAAAATGGAGAGCAGTTAGTGTAACCGAAACCGTTTCTAAATCTTCTGCGGGAGCCATAGAGCATATTTCTATTTCTAGAGTTTCAAATTTAAGTCAAACTATAACTTTATTGAAAGATAATGGTTTTTGGATAGCTGGCGCAGAAAATGGTAGTCAAACATTAGGAATAATAGATTTACCTTTTCCTCTTGCAGTTATAATAGGTAGTGAAGGTTTTGGTCTTCATGATTTAACAAAAAAGAATTGCGATTATTTAGTGTCAATCCCTCAAAAAAACACTATATCTTCGTTAAACGCTTCATGTGCGTCCGCCATAATTTTATATGAAATATCTAAAAAAATGAAATAGATAAAAACATTTATTTTTATATAAGATATTATAATAAGTAGCGTATGTCTCTTGTATTTTTTTTAATGAAAATTTATAATGCCTGACTTGGCCGGTGTTAAGAAAAAAGTAAGATTTCACTTATGAAAAAGTCAGAATAAAAAATATGTGGAAGAGGTTTCTATATGAAAAGAATTGCTTTAGAAAAGCTTAAAGAATGGAAAAATCGTTCTGATAAGAAACCTCTTATTATTCATGGAGCGCGCCAAGTTGGTAAAACTTGGCTTATAAAAGAATTTGGCAAAACAGAGTATAAAAATGTTGCTTATATTATGTTTGAAAAAAATGAGCGAATGAAAAATTTGTTTTCAGGAGATATGGACGTTCATCGTATTTTGTTGGGTTTGGAAATAGAAACTAAACAAAAAATTAATCCTGTTAAAACACTAATTATTTTTGATGAAATCCAAGAATGTCCAAATGCTTTAATTTCTTTAAAATATTTTTATGAAAATATTCCAGAATATAATTTTGTTGCTGTAGGAAGTTTACTAGGAGTATTTTTGCATGGAGGGACCTCTTTTCCAGTTGGTAAAGTTGAATTTATGGATTTATATCCAATGAACTTTTATGAATTTTTGTCAGCAATTGGTGAAAATGAACTTTGTTATTTATTAGATAAAAATGAGTTTGATTTAATAACGACTTTTAAAGACAGATTTTTGTCCTGTTTACGCATGTATTTTTATGTGGGCGGAATGCCTGAAGTTGTTTTGAAGTTTTCTGAGAATCATGATTTTGGATTAGCAAGAAGTATACAAAACCAGATTTTGGAATCCTATGTTCAAGATTTTTCAAAACATGTCCCTATTTCAAATATTAATAAGGTGACCCAGTTGTGGAACTCTATACCTTCTCAACTTGCAAAGGAAAATAAAAAATTTGTTTATAAAGAAGTTCAAGAGGGCGCAACTGCTAAGATGTATGAGCTATCTTTAGAGTGGCTTATTCGTTGTGGTCTTGTCCATCGTGTGGATCGTGTTTCTAAACCTGCAATTCCATTGAAAGGATACAAGAATATTAAAGCATTTAAACTCTTTTTATCAGATGTTGGCTTATTATCTGCGATGTCAAAATTAGATGTCAGGTCATTATTAGATGGAAACAAACTGTTTAGAGAATTTAAAGGATCTTTAGCTGAGCAGTTTGTACTTCAGGAGTTAAAGGTTATCCAGGATATGGATATGGACATAGCTTATTGGGCCAACGATGCTCCCGCAACAGCGGAAATAGATTTTGTTTTTCAATTTGATAACAATATTATCCCTATAGAAGTCAAATCATCTATCAATTTAAAAGCTAAAAGTTTAAAAATATATCAGGAAAAATTTCAGCCTAGTTTGTCTGTAAGGTCTTCTACAGCAGATTTCAAAAAGGTTGGCAATTTATATGATGTTCCATTATATGCTTTAGGGAAATTGCTAGAGATAATAAAGATAGTTTTATAAGCCATATCGCTTTTACCTCTTCAAATTCAATTGCAGTGGTTTGTTATAAATCAAATATCCCATATGGAAATAGAGTTGGCGTTTTCTGTTAAAGGGCGTGGTCTGTCCGTAAGGCAAATTAAGCTTCCATATCCTGTTTTTTCAATCTTTGCAAACTTTTCAAAAGCATGAACGTCATTTTTATTAGGATTGGATGTTCTCTTTATTTCAATAGGATAAAATTTCCCGTCTCTTTCTATTAATAAATCAATTTCAATTTGATTAGAATCCCTATAATAATATAATGATGGAAACAATCCGTTATGGTGATAAGATTTAATTATCTCAGAAATTACAAATGTTTCAAAAAAAGCTCCGTTCATTGCTCCTGTTTCTAAACTTTTTGGAATATCCCAAGATGCAAGATAAGCGCACAAACCGGTATCTGTGAAATAAAGTTTAGGTTTTTTGGTAAACCTTTTTGCGATATTTTTATAATATGGTTTTAATAAATATACAATCCCTGAAGTTTCAAGAATAGAAAGCCATTGTTTTGCAGTATTTGGAGAGATTTCAACATCTTTTGCAATGTCTGCAATATTTATTTCTTGTCCTGTTCTTGAGGCAACAACACTTAAAAATCTTATAAACGACGATACATTTCCTATATTTGTAATTTGTCTTACGTCTCTTTCAATATAAGATTGAACGTAAGAAGAATAAAAAAGAGACCACTTATCATCACTTTCTCTATCAATTTCTGGAAAAGAACCTTTCCAAATAATTCTGTATGTTTCGGATAAATCTTTCTTTTCTAGCAAACATGCCGGAGTAAATGCAGGAATAAACGGTTTTTGAATTGCTCCTTTGTTTGTCCTTTCATATATTGATAAACCTAACATATTTATAATTGCAATCCTTCCTGCCAAACTTTCTCTAACACCTTTCATAAGAGAATATTGTTGAGATCCCGTCATCCAAATAGTTCCTTTTTTATCGGAATTGTCAACATACATTTTTATATATTTAAATAGTTCAGGAGCGTATTGTATTTCATCTATAAAAACGGGTGGCCTGTAAGTTTGGAAAAAAAAGTCTGCTTCATCTTTTGCAAGAAGTAAATCTTTGGGATTATCTAAAGTAACATACTGTCTATTATTTTTTTCTATATGCTGAAGAAGTGTAGTTTTTCCGATTTGCCTCATCCCTGTTAAGAGAATAGTTTTAAAACTTTTTGACGCTTCTAAAACAATTTTTTGTAAAGTTCTTTCCTTATATAGCATAGGCCCCCACTTATGCAAATCTGCAATACAACTGCATTTTAACATAATAGTTTGTTTGTAGTTAATGCAAATCTGCGGCCTGATGCATTTTTGTATAAACAATCTATTTGTATATAAAAATAATTGTCTGATTAAAAGTTAGAAAAGTGAACGTATATGTGGACAATTTTTTAAAACTTGGCAAGTCAAAGTAGTAAAGAAACTCAAATAATTTTTGAACTCAATATAAATATTTTGTAAAATAACTCTAAAATATACGCATATTTAAAAATGGTAGTTTTTGTTACATATGATAATAAAAACATTTAATTTTGAAAAATATGTCGACTCTATAATTAAAATAATACCTTTAAATATCATTATGTTTTTAATGATGACGTTGTACAGGGTATTTTTTTTCCTTTATTTTAAAAATGGATTAGTGCTTGATGGACTGTACAGTTCTTTGTTTAAATCGTTTTTGCTTGGTGCAAGATTTGATATATCTATACTTGCTTATATAAATCTACTTGCGATACTCTTATTTACTGTTTTTCTTCTGATAAAAAATTTAGCCTTATTTAAAATTTCTGTGTTTTTCTTAAAAATCTATTATTTTTTAGTTTTTTTTATTATTCTTGTTTTAAATATTATAGATTTTGGATTTTACACATCTTTTGGCGAACATATTAATATTTTAGTCTTTGACTTTTTTTCAGACGATACTTTTGCTCTTATAAAAACAATAGTTTATGATCATCGCTTTTTAATAGCTTTAATTTCTTTATTTATTGTAGCTTTTATGATATACAAAATAATTGCATTTACAATTTCTAAATTAACATCTAAACACACTATTATAAACACTTCCATATTTAATGTCATAGCTAAAACATTGGTAATTTTATTTATACCATTTATTACCTTTTGTTTGGCTAGAGGCACATTATCTATGTTTCCTTTGGGTAAATTTCATGCTCAAATATCTAGTAACCAGTTTATAAATGATGTGGCGTTAACAAGTGTACACTCTTTTCAAGATGCGTTGGATGCAAAAATTTCTCAAGTAAACAACTATGTTGATATAGCAAAAAAATTTGATGTAAAAAAAGAAGAAATAGATGTCAACATTTTTAATAAAGTTTCTATTATTAACACAACAGCGCAAGAAGTAAAACCGAATGTAGTTTTTATTGTTTTAGAAGGTTTTGGTGAACTGCCAATATTGTACAACAACCATAATTTTGACGTTTTAGGTGAACTCGATAAACATTTTCAAGAAGATTTTGTTTTTTATAATTTTTTATCTGCTGGGAAAATAACTGTACATGCTTTAGAATCCACAGTGCTTAACATGCCTCAAAGACCATTTTCTTTGCAAGTTACTCAAACTTCAAAAGCGTTTAAACAGTTTTCAAGTTCAATGGTTTTGCCATACAAAAAAGTAAACTATCTTACAAAAGCTGTTTACGGTGGAAGTTTGTCATGGAGAAACATCGACAATTTTTTAAAAGCTCAAGGTTTTGATGAAGTTTATGGAGAAGGTTCTATAAAAAATGAATATAGGCACCAGTGGGGTATAAACGATGCACAATTTTTTGAGTTAGTCTTAAGAGAGCTAAAAAATAGTAGTGGTTGTCCTACATTCATTTATGCAATGTCTACAGCAACTCATCCTCCTTATCAAACGCCTCCATATTACAAACCGTTAAATATTAATATACCTGAAGACATTTTGCATATGATGCCAGGAGAAACTAAGTATGGTGCCAAAATATTTGAAACTTATCAATTTGCAAACAGAGAAGCTGCAAAGTTTTTAAGTGAAATAAAAAGTTCTGAACTTGCCCACAATACAATTGTTGTAATAACTGGGGACCACAGTTTAAGGGAGTTTAAAGCTAGTGTACCAGAAGAACTGTTCAAAAAGTATTCAGTTCCCATGTACATGTATGTGCCGGAAAAACTAAGAAAAAATATGGACGTAAACCTTAGTGGTTGTCATATGGACATTGTTCCTACGTTGTACGATTTATCTCTTTCACAAATGGAATACGTTGCAGCAGGTGAAAGCTTAGTGAGGGGAAATTTAAATCATATTGCTTTTAATAGTGATGGATTTATACTTTCTAATAATAAAGCTGTTTTGTACAATCCTGAAAATGCAAATGCAACCTACTTTAATTTTAACGAGAAAACTAAGATGTTAGAATTGACGCAAGAGACACAAGAACATAAAGAAATGCTTGAGTATTACAAAAAAGTAGTTGCTACTTCAAATGAATATTTAAATTAAAAATACTGGAGGTTATTATAAGCAAGCAGTACTTATTATTGGTGTTTTACTTTTTCTTGTAGGAGTACACGTGCTTTCTATCTACAAAAGTTTGTAACTTTTAAAAATAGAATAACAGAATCCTGATACCTAACCTTGTTGAAACTGTTAAAAAGTTACGCCTCACAATCTTATAGCATGTAGGATTTTAGTATTATAAGGTTCTACTAGTTTTGACAAAATTTGCTATGACGTAGTGAATATTGGTAAAAGTTTTTTTATATTTGTTCCAACAGCCAATTTAAAATATTTTTGACGATTATTCCGTCATAAGATTTAACAAAAGGTGTGTCTGCCGTTAATATTGTTTTTTTATAGTTGTCTTTTAAGGTCATAAGCGATGTAAGTTCGCGTTGTTTTGTGTTTTCGTTTAGCATTGATTGCGTCACTTGATAATACTCAACACCCTCAACATCTTCAACTACAAAATCTATTTCTGCAGATTTCATTTTTGCATCTTTTTTATCATAAATGTCAGACTTGCCGACATAAACTTTAAAGCCGCGTCTTATTAGTTCCAAATAAACAATATTTTCTAAAATTCTACCACTGTCGGAATCTTTGTCACCAAGCAAATAATACCTTAAACCTATATCTGAAAGATAATATTTGTCCTGCGTTTTTAAAAGATTTTTCCCTTTAATATCATATCTTTGCACCTTATAGAAAATATAGCCGTCGCACAAGGCGTCAATATAATTTTCAAGCGTTTGTGGATGAATTTTAAACCCGTCAGAAGACATAATGTCGCTTATTTTTTTAATAGACATTATCTGCCATAAAACGAATTACTCGCTCTAAACGAGATATGTCCTGTACTTTTTTGTGTTCTCCAACATCTTTTAAGACTATGGAATTATATATTCCAGATATATATTCTCGTATTTGCAAGGATAAATTTTGAACGTTATTTTGCACAATCATTTGAGCAACATATGGGAATCCACTAAATCTTAGATATTGCTGAAGCAGGCTGTTCTTATCTTGCCCTTTGTCAAAAATATCGTTATATTCCTTAAATGATAAAGGCAAAATATGTATCTCTATATAACGTCCAGCAAGCATAGTAGCCCACTGACCGGATTGGAAATGCGAGTTTGACCCCGTTAAGTATAAATCAACATTGCTTTTAATAAACAACCCGTCTGCGGCACGCTGAAAGTCTTCGACATTTTGAATTTCATCTAAAAAGACATAATTTTTCTTATCATTTAATAACTTGGATTGAACATAGTCAAATAATATTTTCCAGTCTAATAATTTATGATAATTAGGATCTTCAAGATTTATGTTTATTATTTGACTTTTATCTACACCTTCAGATAACAATTTTTCTTGATATAATTTAAACAAAGTTGACTTGCCCGAACGGCGAATGCCTGTAATAATTTTAATTACTTGTTTGTCTTTCCAAGATACTAGTTTTTGAATATACTGCAGTCTTTGAAACATAATGATGTCTCCTTTTATTAAAAGACAATATAAATATACTATAAAAATTCATAATTTACAAGATATTTTTATTTTCGATTATAAAAACATCTGGTTTATTTGTTTTTTTTATGGTTTGTGATAAATCTTAATCAAAAACAACCAAATTTGTGACTGGCATTTTCTCCTGACTTATCCGGTTTTGTAAACGTTTACTTAATTAACTTAAATGCATAAAATAGCATAAAGGCTATGTTAACATAGCCTTTATGCTATGGTTTAAATTCTTTAGTTAAGCTTTTATACTAGATATTTATAGTTACTCTTATGTTAAATTACCCAAAAGGACCTCGGGAGGTATTAAATTAAAGATTCGTAAATTTTGTAGTTTTCTTTCCCATCTGAACCATAACAAACAATAATTATTTCGTCAAAATCGCTGTCATTAGAAGCAAGAAAATTTTTTATAGCATTTAAAGCTATGGGAGCTGCTTTATCTTTTGGATAGCCAAATATGGCAGTTGAAATACAAGGAAAAGCTACAGTGCGTAGATTGTTTGTTTTTGCAACTTGTAAAGAGCTTGTGTAGGCACTTGCAAGTAGATTAGAAGCTTGCGCGTCAGAATAGTTTGAGTATACTGGCCCAACTGCATGTATAATAAAACGAGCAGTCAAATTAAATCCTGGCGTTATTTTTGCATCTCCAATATTGCATCTGTCACTTGATCCTGGAATAAAGGGTATATTATTTTTTATATGTGAATCTAACAAATCATACCCTGCAGCAGTATATATAGCACCGCAAACACCACCTCCGGGATTAAGTTGTGCGTTGGCAGCATTTACTATAGCATCAACTGGTATTTTTGTAATATCTTCGTAAACTAAGCTAACTTTTTCTTTAGTAATTTTTTTGTAACTTGTGTCACTGCTATTGGTACTTGTAGTATTATTTTCGTTAATACGTTGTACTACATTATCTTTTGAACAACCTAAAAAGAATGTTATTGTAAAAGATAAAATATATACACTAAGCTGTTGCATTTAGTAATTCCTCCGGATTATAAATTATCAATTGTCTTTTTAAACTATAGCTTTTTATATGAAGCGAAGTAAAATGAAAAAAAGTGGAGAAATAAATTGTAAACTTTAATAGATGTCTATAGAAATGGGGCAGTGGTCAGACCCTAAAATTTCGTTTGCTATGTTAGCTGCTTTTAAAAATTTGGTTGCGCTTTTTGAAACAAAAAAATAGTCTATTCTCCAACCAACATTTCTTTCTCTAGAAGCTGTTTTGTAGTCCCACCAAGTATAGTTGTTAGGTTCATTGTTAAAATGTCTAAACGCGTCAACAAAATTGTTAGCAACAAGCTTGTCCAACTTTTCTCTTTCTATTAGCATAAACCCTGAGATTTCTTCGTTTTGTTTTGGTCTTGCCAAATCTATTGGGAAGTGTGCAGTGTTATAATCTCCACATATAATTACATCTACATTTTTTAAAGTTTTAATATATTCTAAAAAATAATCATAAAATTCTAGTTTATAGTTAAGACGGTCTTTTGATGCTCCACCGTTTGGGAAATATATATTAAAAAGCACAAACTTTTCAAAATCAAGTTTTAAGACTCTCCCTTCTTTGTCAAACTTTTCATTTTCTATACTAGTGCTTACAGATTTTGGCTTTACTTTAGACCACACAGCAACACCGCTATAGCCTTTTTTTTCTGCGCTGGAACAATAAAAATTGTACTCTTTTATTGTCTCTACATCTTTTGGAAATTGTGATTTGTCTGCTTTTGTTTCTTGCACACATACAATGTCAGCATTTTCTTGATTAAACCAGTTAAGAAAATTCTTTTTATATATTGATCTTATACCGTTTACATTCCAAGATACTATTTTCATTTTAATTCCTTAAAGAAAAAATAACTACCAGTATGATTATTATACACTAAAATAATATGAATTTATAACATAATTATTTTTTGTTAGAGAATAGTTCTTACTGCTTTATTTGAAAAGTTTAAGATACTGCTCACTTGAAATAATTTTTATGTTTTTAAAATTGTTTAAAATTAATAAATCTTTATCGCCAGTTATAAGATAGTCAACTTTAGCAGCTAAAGCGCATTCCAGGATTTTGTTATCGTCAACGTCTCTGCTAATGGTATTTAAATTTCCTTTTATTCTTATATTGTTAGCGATTTCTTGTATAAAGTTTATAAAATGTTCAATGTATATTATGTCGGTTTTAAATTTTGGTCGACTCATTACATCAAAAATTTCTTCTAGTATTTCTTTTGCAATGTACAATGTATCGATACCTTCAACAGCTCTTTCAAGAATTATTTTAGGACTTCCTCCAAAATAAAAAGCTGAAATGAAAATATTTGTGTCACAAGCTATCTTCATTTTCTTTTTCTTTGTGCTTTTATTTCATCTATAATATCTTTTTGCAAGATGTTAGTTTGTGATGCAATCTTTTGGCCGTAAGCAAATAGACTTTGCCACTTTCTTTTACGTTCAATGTACATTCTAGAAGCTTCACGTATTAGCTCAGAACGCGAACGCACTTCTTCTTTTGCGAGTTTATCTATTTTTAATAACAATTCTTTATTAAATGATATGTTTACAGTAGATATGGACATAAGATCTCCTTTTTTAAATGTTTTATTATACAAACATACAAACTTTGTATATTTTTGTCAATTGTTTGCTTTGCCATTCCTTAAAACATCATTTTTTGACAACGGTAGTTCAAACCACTTAAAAGTCTAAAATTCACAAACTGTTTACATGCTCATGCTTATCATTTGTCTATACTTGATCCTGGGATAAAGGGTATGTTACTTTTTATATGTGAATCTAATATTGTCTCTACATCTTTTGGAAATTGTGATTTGTCTGCTTTTGTTTCTTGCACACATACATTGAATTATACTTTATTTGAAAACCAGGCAATGCTAAAAGCATTAAAGTAAAAAATCCAAGCGTTAACACAAAAAATTCACAAAAAATTCACAAAAAATTTATTATAGTACTTTCAAAAAGTTAAAAAATTTAGTATTAGTATATACTAACCTAATACCTATTATTTCAATACGGTACGGTTTTTGATTTAGTTAATTTTACGAGGTAATAAATGTTTAAATTTCTTAATATTTACTTTTATTTATTGTTTTTATGTCTATGTATTGGATGTGACAAAGATAATTATAATATTTTTAGAAAAATTGCCAAAGCTACAGCGAGCACAGAAAGTACTGTTAGCGAGGGGCAAACTGCATTAGCAAATGGGAATTATGATCAAGCTAAAGAAATTTTTAAACAGATTATAGATAGATCTCCTAGCGATAGAAAAGCTATTGCAGGGTATATAGCAGCTGCTGTGCGCATTCCTGACCTTATAGGTGACATAGTGGAAGCTAGTCAAGAATTTAAAGATAGCGGGAACGAAACAATAGATGTTAATAAGTACAAAAATGTTGCTATAGATAGGGTTCACGAAATGAAAGAAGATCTTGATTATTTGCTAGTAAATCCAACTGTTGTACAAACAATGTTAAGTGAACCAGAATCTCAAGCAAATGTTAACAACGCAGCAGCTTTTTTCCTTGCTGCTGCTGTAACACTTGCTGATAATAGTGCTATAAAAACGGCTCTTGGTATAGTTGGTGACGATGTAGATTTTAACGAGATAAATAATAAAGAGTTACCGGATACTCTAAAAACAATTCCAGAAGCAATGGATGCAATTAGTCAAGCTAGCCAGTTTCTCGACTTTGCTCAAAATTGTGCTACTAAGATAGCTGATGAGAAGGGGATTATTACGCCAGAAATGGTTGCTAAATTACAAGATGCTAAAGATCAATTATTGAGAATAATGAACTCATAAAATAAATAAAAGACAAGAATGAATAGGAAAAATATTATGAAATATAAAGTGAAATTATTAATGTTTTTTATTTTATTAAGTGTTAGTTTCTCAAAAATACTTTTTGCAGTAAAATATGAAAACAATGTTTTTATAAAAGGTGTTCGCCCTATGGGTATGGGAGGAGCATTTACTGCCATTGCTGATGATGAGAATGCGTTTTTTTATAATTGCGCAGGGATAACCCAAATATATGAGGACACACTTCAAACTTTTTCTTTAAGGGCAGATGTGGACAATCACGTAGCGAAAGCTTACGCTTTTTATAATGAAAACAAAGACGATATCCTACATTTTGAGGACCTTTCTCCTGAAAAACAAGGAAAATTTGTTGATAAGATAGTAAGTAGTAATATGTTAAATTGTGCTCCAAACGTTTTGGTTTCTTTACCAAACATATTATTTATAAAAAGACCAATAGACATTAACAAAAGCAGAAATTCTTTAAATTTTGGTTTAGGTTTTTTTTCTTATGCTAAAGCTATTGGCGAAATTGATAAAGGTACACTTCTGCCATCATTATCGTATAAAGGTGAGATTACAGGTGTTGGGATGTTGCCGGTAGCATTTAGAATATATTCTCTAAATTCATTGAACCTTCCAGGTGTGTTGTCTTTGGGAGTTAATTTAAAATATATGTATAGATTAGTAAATTCAAAAGAAGACCTTTCTCTTATAGAAATAGGAAAATTTGAGTTTGGTGGCAATTTTTTTGATGCAACAGCTTTTGGGGTGGATTTTGGAGCGATATATTATTTAAACTCCAGGTGGCATTTCGGGATAAACGCAACAGATTTGTATAATTCTCAATTTAAATATAAAAAGTCTAAAATCCATTTTGATGATGAAAAAAAGTCAAGTTCAACAATAGATACTTATGACCCTCAAGGAATCAATCCAATCTTAAATATAGGTTGTGCCTATATCCCAGAAAAGCTTTATTATTGGCTTGGCAAATATATATATACAAATGACAATATTACATTTGCATTTGATTTGATAGATTTAAATAACCCTAATGAATCGTTTTCTTTAACACCTTTTAAAAAGATTCATATTGGAACTGAGTGTAGGCTAACCCCATTTTCTTTAAGAGTAGGTTTAAATTCAGGTTATCCATCCTTTGGAGCGGGTATTAGTTTAAAAGCGGTTAATCTAGAATATGCTTTTTATGGTGAAGAAAAAGGCATATTGCCAGGGCAAGATCCAGACTGGATACACAGTTTTTTAGTGTCTATTAGGTTACATTGGGGCAATAAGTTTACTAAAGATGAAGAAAAAAGCATTGGTTGTTCTGTACAAAGGAGTATGACTGGCAAAATGATAAAAAAGTAAAATTATTACTAATATTTTCTCTGATTTTGAATTATCTAATTATGCTACTCTGGCTCAAGATATATCGATATTTAAGAAGGTTGTCAATCATGCGGGTATTGGAAACAGAACTCCCCCAGAAGGAAACTTCCCTATAATAGCAAACCTTTTTAAATAATAGTGTAATTATTCAAGGTAGGGCAGGAGTTGTGCTTGGGAATTGCTTATGGAGGAAATAGCTTCAAATCCTCTGGAGTTAAAGGAGATGTTGTGTGCAATATTTTCATAAATATTTGGAGTTTTATCAACAGTAGGTATGATCAATGAATGATATTATTTATAGGGATTGTTTAGACTGGGAAAGCACGATGTGGATTATAAGACAGATGATTTAGATCTAGAAAAAGAAGAAAGAAATACAAGTGACTACAGTAGTATATATATAGGTGGACACATGGGGATAGGACGAGTATATAAAATAAATAAGAGAACAAATATAGATGTAAGCGGTAAATTTTTATTTATGTATCAAGGAGAAAAAGATATAAAATTATCTTGTAGAGATAAGTTAAAATATGGATCTATAAAATCAGGGAGAATAAGAATAGGAGCAAAAGCAGATTATGAGTTATCAAAAAGGAAATTAAACAAATACAAGATAAAAATATTGGTAATATTTTGTCTTATTTTGAAGATATGTAGTTACTCTATTATGGCTCAAGATATAGTAATAAGGGATAGAGTGGTTAATCATGATGTTTATGGAAACGGAACACTCGCAACTGATGGAAATGAGCCTTTACCAGTAGCACCTTCTAATAATAGTGTAATTATTCAAGGTAGGGCAGGAGTTAGTGTTGGAGTTGTTGCAGGGGGTGCAGATCGAGCCGGAGATTCAGAAGATGTTGTATCTAATACAGTTGTCATAGATATTGGGGGAGTTGGAGAGGGAGATATTGCAGGAGAGGTGTACGGAGGAAGGGGTTTTGGTATAGGAAGTAATGTAATAAGTAACAGGTTAAGGATAACAAGAGGAAATATTAACGGTCCAGGAGGATCATGTGGAGGTTTTTCTGGTGTAGGAGGAGCGAGAGATAACACCATGGAGGTGACAGGAGGGACGATAGGTGGAGATGCATATGGAGGGTGGGGTCTAGGAGAAGCAATAAATAACAGATTAACGATAACAAATGGAAATATTAACGGTGGAGATGGGTCGTTCGGAGGAAGGTCAGATAACGGGATAGTCAGAGATAACACCATGGAGATGACAGGAGGAACAATTACCAATAGTGCGTTTGGGGGATATAGTAATAACGGTGATGCGATAAGTAATACGTTGAAGATTTCCAGTGGAAATATTGGAGGAAGAGCGTATGGAGGGTATTCTGTTAAAGGAAGAGTGGAAGGGAATGTCTTGGAGATGTTGTCAGGAGGAGCAGAAGGGACGATAACTGGAGATGCATGTGGAGGGTATGGTCATGGAGAAGCGATAAATAACAGGTTAAGGATAGAAGGAGGAAATATTAACGGTGGAGTTGGAGCGTGTGGAGGGTATTCAAATAGCGGGATAGCCAGAGATAACACCATGGAGGTGACAGGAGGGACGATAACTGGAAATGCCTATGGAGGGCAAGGTCTAGGAGAAGCGATAAATAACAGTTTAAGGATATCAGGAGGAAATATTAACGGTGCAATTGGAGCGTGTGGAGGAAGGTCAAATACCGGGATAGTCAGAGATAACACCATGGAGATGACAGGAGGGATGATAACCGCAAATGCCTATGGAGGGTATGGTGTAGGAGAAGCAATAAATAACAGGTTAAGGATAGAAGGAGGAAATATTAACGGTAGAGTTGGAGCGTGTGGAGGAAGGTCAATTAACGGGAAAGCGCAAGGGAACACGTTGGAGATAACAGGAGGAACAATTACCAAAGATGCGTACGGGGGATATAGTAATACCGGTGATGCGATAAGTAACACGTTGAAGATTTCCAGTGGGACTATTAAAGGTGACGTGATAGGAGGAAGAGGATCCTTAGATGCAAATGAAAATAAAGTAATAATTAGTGGTGGAGAAATTTTGGCAAATGTTTATGGTGGCAGATCTATAAATGGTGGAGCAGTTGGCAACATTATAGAAATCAGTGGGGATGCAAAATTTTCTTCAACAAATACGTACATATATGGAGGGTATTCTGATACAGCAGGAAAAGATACTTTTACGAATAATGTTTTTAATATAAAAAAAGATAATATAGAAATAGCAGGAATGGGAGGCTTTCAAATTTTAAACTTTTATAATCCTGTCAAAAATGGGAATGCGATGATTATATGTGCAGATCAAGTAAATGTTGAGGGTGTAAATATTAATGCAGACATGAATGTAGATGAAGATGTAGATGACAAGTATATTCTTATTAGAAGCAATAGTGGTTTAGATGGGTCTGTCAAGGAAGTTAAGGTAAAGCGAGGAGTATTAAGCAGATATGAAGCTTCTATGTTTATTAATAATATTAGAGAATTAGGAGTAGTTATAACAAGGAGGTATATAGATCCGAGGGCAGAGATAATAACACAAAGCAAAGCTGCTACTTTAGAGATAATAAACGAAGGATTAGATCTTATAGTAGATAAAGGAATAGAATCAGCAAAGGATGCAAGTATGGTTGCAGAGGGACTAGTGCCTTTTGTAGCAGTCAAAGGGGGCAAGTCAAAAATAAGTACAGGAGCGGATATAAATATAGAGGGAATAGAAGTTATGGGAGGAGTAGCAAAAGAAATTAATAAGGATGTAACAATAGGCGCATTTGTAGAGTATGGGAGAAAGACGAGTAAATTGTCAGAGAAAATAGATTTTGATAAAATTTCAGCAGATATGACAGGAGATTATAAAGGTCTTGGTGTATTAATAAGAGCAGATATATTTAGTAATAGCTACATAGAAGGGTCAGTAAGGGGAGGGGGATATAGTGTTGATTTTAATGCAGACAATATAGATCAGGAAAAAGAAGAAAGAGTGAGCTACGACTACAATAGTATGTATTTAGGGGGTCATGCAGGTGTTGGGTATATATATAAAGTAAATGATAGAGTAAATATAGATATGAGCAGTAAATTTCTATTTATGCATGAGCAGGAAAAAGGACTTAAATTGTCTTGTGGGGATAATTTAAAAATTTTAAATTTAGAGACAGGGAAAGTAAGGGTGGGGGCAAATATAGATTATAAGTTGGCAAAGGAATGGAGGCCATACATAGGGATAAATTATGATTACGAGGTTATAGGTAAAAAAGTAGAAGCAAAAACGATAGATATAGAATTACCAGCAGTAGAAGTAAGACGAGGGAGATTTAGTGGACAG